>JAOUNB010000035.1 GCA_029881195.1 Candidatus Nitrosopumilus sp. | reverse complement strand
ATTGGTAGTGTTACCTCTGATAATAAAATGCATGTGAAAAAAAATAAAAAAACATTTGCAAATTTACCCATTGATGTTGTTGCAAATGCAACCTTACTTGATTTACCGTCAAAAAAACCTGAATATCTTAAAACAATTGAGAATGAAAAAAAACTCAAAATAATTTCTGACTATTCAAAAACATTGATGAAGTTACTATCATCGCCAAACATTGCAAGCAAGATTTGGGTTTATGGGCAATATGATCATGAGGTTGGAATCAGAACTGTTGTAAAGCCTGGAGGGGATGCATCCGTTTTAAGACTTGATAATGGAAAATTTCTTTCAGCAAAGATTGATGGAAATCCAAAACAATGTTACATAAATCCTAGAGAAGGTGCAATAGGCTGCTTTGAGGAGGCGTGTAGAAATGTTGTCTGCACTGGAGCAAAACCAATTGGAATGCTAGATCATCTTCAGTTTGGAAATCCCAAAGATCCTGAAATCTTTTGGACATTTTTAGAATCATTAAAAGGACTGACTGATTTTGCTAAAGACTTTAAGATTCCCTGTGTTGGAGGAAAAGTCAGTCTCTATAATGAAACCCCTGCTGGACCGATAAAACCCACACCTGTAATTGGAGTTTTGGGACTAATTGAGAAAAAACCCCTTGTTCCTCAAAAGATATCTGAAAATGACTGTCTTGTAATAATCGGTAACACCAAAAATGAGATGGGCGGTTCTGAATACTTTGAATATGTTCACAAATTCATTGGAGGAAAATGCCCTACTGTAAATTTTTCAGAATCCAAGAAAAACATGAAATCCGTTTTAGAGGTAATTGATAATGGACTCTTAAAGTCTGTTCATGACTGCTCAAAAGGAGGACTTGCAGTTGCAGTGTCTGAGTTATGTATGAAAAATATGATTGGTTGTAAAATATCTCTAGAAATAATCCCTGGAGAAAAATTAGATGTTGATAGAATTTTATTTTCTGAAAGTCATTCTAGATATCTCTTGGCTTTTGATAAGAAGAATCTAAAAAACCTAGAATCTTTACTGAAAAAAAATAAAGTTTCATTCAAACTAATAGGAAGATTCGGAGGAGATAAAATTCAATTTGTAAGCGGAACTAAATCCATAGTCGATCTTAGAGTCGATAAAACGCAAAAAACTTGGTTAAACTCGTTAAAGAATTTACTGCGTGGTTAATGGTACCCTAGATAAACTCAAAAAAATCTTTGCGCATAGACAACAAGCAACAATTAACTCTTTGAGTAATCCTTGAACCAATTCATGAAAATGTAAAATCTCGTTAGTTTTCTACTAAGATGATGAAGGCAATTCATGATGCCATACCTTCTTTTTAAAATAGAGCAACCAGATTACTGCAATTACAGATAATCCTATGCCTAATCCTACATTGATCAAATCATCTCGATGTTCTTTCTTTTCTATTTGCTCACTTTGAGATTCCTGAACATAGGGCCTACTAGTAAGTGGATTAATCAAAACTTCAGATGGATTGTATTGGTCAGTAAGAAATGGAACATCTGAAGTATCCACTACTTCTTGATAGAAGTGCTCAGATTTGCTTAGTTCATCAACTAGATAGTATTCTGCAGGGTTGTTTTTTGCCATCTCCAATAGTGTCAGTCTATCAAATTCGTATGGCTGGTTTGATGAGACTATCATGATGTTTTGTACATTTGTTGGTTTATCTTCTGTGGGGAAAATATAAGCAACTGGAAATGTCTCCTTCATTGTCTTGTATGCAGCCCTGACTAGTTGAGAATTTTCTCCTTCAATGGAGCCTATAAAATTAGATACCACAACTCCGTCTGGCTTTAGTCTTTTCTCAATAATTTGGAAAAATTCCTGTGTCATCAAATGATAGGGTACATAGTTTGATGCATATGCATCAAGAACAATAACATCATATTTTTTGTCAAATGTAGACAGATGTTTTCTAGCATCATCATTGAATACCTGAAGCCTTGGGTTGTTGTCCTCCAAACTAAAGTATGTCTTTGCTGCATCAATTACATCTGAATCAATCTCAATTGCATCTATCTTTGTATCAGGATATAATGCAAGAAAATTTTTCGGACCAGTAAATCCTCCACCACCAATAAACAAAACATCAGTAGCTGTAGGATTAAACAGCATACCCAAGTGAAAGTATTCAGTATAGTCTATTACCAAATCCAATGGATCATTGATGTTCATTGAGCTGTGTCTCATACCATCAAGATACATGCTTATGTTGTTTCCATACTCTACAATATCCAAATGGCTAAAGAGAGTCTCTTTTTCATAGATTAGTTTTCCATTATGCGAGATTGTATTTACAGACAATGAAGACCAAGGAACTATCAAAATTACTACAGTCGCAACTGCAATAATTCTAGGAGATGTCTTGAGATTAATCAGCGAACTTGCAATCAATACAATTCCAAGTCCAAAAATTATCTGGTTTACTGCAACATTTGGAATTAGGACAAAGACTGTTACAAAGGTGCCAAAAATGCTGCCAATTGTAGCAATTGAATAAAGGTTTCCAGAAATGTTTCCAACTCTTTGCAGTGTGTTTGTTCCAAGTTTGATCACATATGGTGATACAAAGCCAAGTAATACGGAAGGAAACATCAATAACAAAAACGTTGCAACCAAGGGTGTGAACTGGGTACCTGGCAATACTGTAATAGTAAAATCGACTACCGAGGAAGCAAAAAATGGAATCGCTACAATAAACAATCCGACTGAAAAAACAATCCCACAAATCTTTTCAAATTTTGGATGGTCATCAGCAACTTTCCCGCCTAAATAATAACCTAAGCTCAAACCGCTCAGAATCACTCCGATCAGACTTCCCCATGTGTATATTGTGCTTCCAAAAACAGGCGTCAGTATCCTACTTGTAACAATCTCCAAGCCCATAACCACTGCACCGGCAGTAAACGTCAGGATTCTTAATTTCCATAATCTATCCTGATATAATTTCGAGATAGATTTGACCGTTGTCATTGTGATTGAATAATTGTTAGATAAAACACAATATCAAGATGATGATATTGTTCTATGTTAGTTCCACAATGTAGGAATCAAATATGATAACCTATGATGGGAAACAGACGTTTAGTATAAGAATAGTAAATTCATTTTTCAAGTTATGGTAAGTCAATACGTTTGGGTTGGTATTGCAGTTGGTGTATTTGTTGCAGGGATTGGAATAGGGTTTGCCGTGTTGCAAGGAGCAGGACCTGGTCCTATGAACGTTGGAAACATGTCTCCCCAACAGATGAGAGAAGCTATGCAAGATCCAGATTTTAGACAAAACATGATGAATGAATTTAGAAACAATCCTCAGTCAATGCAGAATTGGATGGGATCTATGATGAATGATCCAGAACTCCAGTCTCAGATGAGAGGAAACATGATGCAAAACTCACAATTCATGTATGGGATGATGGGTCCGATGTCAATGGATCCCGAATTACGAGGGCAAATGTTGCAAGCCATGATGAACAATCCCGAGATGATGAAGCAGATGCAGCAGATGATGGGTTCAGGAAACATGATGATGGGGCAAGGCATGATGGGCCATGGCATGATGATGAACCATGAAATGATGAACATGATGATGAGTCCAGATACAATACCCAATCCTGTAACTGTCATTCCAAGCAGTACAGAGGAACCTCAAATACGCTCATTTGATATCGAGCTTGGAGAGGTAGAGTTCTTTGCAAACACCGAAAATGAAGAAGGTGCAGAAGACGCAGTTTTTGTGGAATTGCACAGATGGAATCCAAATACCATAGTAGTAAACAAGGGAGATACCGTGATGCTCAAGGTAACAAACCCTAGAGGAAACTATCATTCATTTTCAATTCCAGAGTTTGGAGTATCGACTTCAATACTTGATCCAAGGGGAGGAACTGAGATAATAGAGTTTGTTGCAGACAAGGCAGGAACATTCACCTTCTCATGTGAGGTTCCATACAATCCTGATAAGCAATGGTGTGATCCTGATCACGCAATGATGACTGGAACACTGATAGTACTCGATTCGAGATAATACATCTCCATTCTATTTTTTATTAATTTCCAGAAAGACTATTTTAACTGATACACCTGTTGGATGCTCTCATCCTGAAACATCTGTTTCCATCAACAAAATCAAATCATCAAAAACATTTTACTGGGGTTTTAAATTAAAAGTGTGATTTCCCCAAGTTCTATATTGAATCTGTACCAAACACAATGTTTTTTATCTTCACTCCCAGATTTTGTTGGTATGGCAATGAAGACAAAGATCTCGTCTTTACTAGTGGCTATTTCTGTAATGGTCATTATTTTGAGTATGTCCTCTTCAGATTATGCTATTGCAAGTGGTGATGTCATACAAGATTCTACAATTGAAGGTTCTGATGTACAAAAAGACACCCAAGTAATAATTAAAGCCCCTCCGCTTGTTATTGAAGGTCCATCAACAGAAGAAACCACCGTATCAGGATTGTCTTCTGATGGAAAGATTCGTGTAGAGATAACTTCTAGCAATCCAGCAATAAATGAAGTAATGTCTATTGACATTAAATTCAGAGACTCTAACGGTGGAAGCCTAAAACAACATGCCAATTATAACATCATTGCAACACAAAATGGAAAAGAAATACTTTCATTAACTGAAGTACATGAACATGGAGGTCATGGCACGCATAATACAGCATCATTGAAATCTGATGAACCCGTAGATATTCAGGTGATGTTGTTAGGATTTGGATTGCCTGATGATCAAGAAAACTGGTCTGGACCTGCAGGAGAAATACTGTATTTCAACGTGGTTCCAGAGTTTGGCACGATAGCAGTAATGATATTGGTAGTTGCAATCACATCGATAATTGTAATATCTGCAAAGTCAAAACTCACTACAATCTAGAACCACCATTTAGATGCTTTTTGCTGTACTGCTTTTATTTTCAAATACTTTTGAGAATGTTTTAGTACTAACTAAGGCAATCCTAAAAAGTAATTAATTCTTCTTTTTAAAAGATCTTGCGGTATTACGTAATATCCATTTGATATTTTTTGTTTGTGATGTTTAAACTACAACTCAACAATTCACTGAAACTAGATAATTAATTCGTGATGAAATGATCTCAAAACATGAAAAACAAATGTGTTGAATGTTCTTTTACTACAGAAGAACCAGGTGAACTGTACTCACATTTCATGAATGCCCACACCAAAATCAGATGTGATCCTCAAAAGATGTCGTCTTATTCCTTGGATGTCTTTTCAAACTAACTTTCTTCTCTTTTTTTAAACACTCCCTCTCTAAATTATTGTTTAACCTACAACAAATGGATGAAAAGTGATTCAAATATCACTAACTGTTTTGAAACACTATGGCAAAAAATGAAAGAATCATTGCACAAGACCTAGCTGAAATTAAACATGCAATACAAACTCAAGAAACTGCCCAAATTAGTGAATTATGCAAAATACTGTCAAGAGAGATTAGAAAATATCCTGTGAAACCAGATATGCTCAATAGATTAGAACAAATCTCTTGTTATCCTGAATCATCAACCTTGAATATATCATCGGATGAAAAGATAAAAGAAATCAATAATTTAATGAATATTCTAATTTCAAGTAAGTAAAAAAATCTTTTCTGGCTTGAAATTTCTTATATTGTCTCTTATCTGTGATTCTTAAATAGATCATTCAAATCCCTAGACCTACTGTGACCTGAACAAATCATTCGCGTTGGTTATATTCAATAATGTCTTATTATATTTGTGCAATAGTGCGTCAGTTTATCGTTTACCGACCAGACCATAAACTTCCCTATCATTGGAGTCATTAATGGGGCGCCATTGCATTTTACAATAACACTATCTGTTTCATGGGAAATCATAATCTTTTCTCCCAAGATCCTGATTGTTGCATCTGGTACAAACAACATCTTGTTTTGATTAATGTGGGTTCAGGTATGATGTTGGTATCTTCACTATGTGTGTGTTACATTATCTCTCTGTATGATTAGAGCAACCTATGTTGTCATTGGAATTGTTTACAATCACATTCTTTGCAGTTTGCTCTAATGGCTTTGTTATTGTAAGGCTTGTCATGTTCTGTCTCTAGTACTTTTAAATGATGAGAAATTTCTACATGTCCGCATTTGTTGCAGGGTCTACCACGTGTACTGTCTCCCGTAAATTTTTTAAAAAAACTTTTCATATTGTCTCTTTTTAACTCTCCATATTATTAACATAGGCCCTACAAATACATCCGGTAGTTTGGGTGGTATGCCTGATGCTTGCATCTCTTCCCTTACATCTGAATGAAACAGACTGCTAATTTTTATCAAGTTTGTGAATCTGACTTTTTTGTTCATTTTTTGATTTCACAACTAATCTGATCAATAATTCTGCATTTTTGATGTTCAAGTTCTTCAATTAACTCAAATTTTACGATTATAATTCTGATTAGAGCCTACTGAACATGTATTTAGAGTAATGGGCGATGTTATTCATATGTGATCGCTCAAAGAATTAGCGTTTTTATTGTGAAAGATCCACAAAAAATCTGTTGATTACTGAAATTTCAGTGTCTTTGTTCCGGTTAATGATTTGTGCACACCCAGGGAGTGAACTTGTTTTTGGTTAAGGAGAACTGCGGCGTCGTTGGAATCTTTAGTTTGAGTGGAACTAATGTTGTTCCAATGGTAATTGATGCGCTAAGAGCACTTCAGCATAGAGGTCAAGAGGCATGGGGTCTTGCAATTCCAAATAAACCTCCACTAAAGCGATTAGGTTTAGTATCTGCGGCGTCATCCGAATTTAAAAAAATCACTGAGGAGTACTCTTCTCCTGCTGTAATCGGTCATGTTCGATATTCTACAATGGGACGAAGCTCTTTGGAAAACGCACAGCCTCTTAAAGTAAAGGATCTGTGCATTGCACATAATGGAACAATTGCAAATGTGCAAGAATTATCGAATCTAGTTGGCGGATGTTCATTCACTCCGCAAAACGCCAGTGATACACTTGTCGCAGCTCAGAGACTAGTGACATTAATTTCAGAGAATGGCCAAATGGGAAAAGCACTTTCAATTCTCAAAAATGAAATGGTTGGGTCTTATTGTTTCACATTCATCTCTGATGATAATTCTGTTTATGCTGCACGTGATCCAAAAGGATTCCGTCCAATGGTTTTAGGGTACAAAGAATCTGATGATACTTACATTGTTGCATCAGAATCCTCTGCAGTATCGGCCGTTGGTGCAAAACTTCAACGAAATGTAAACCCTGGTGAATTAATAAAATTAAGTAAGAATGGACTGGAAACTGAACGCTTCTCTGATGATCCTGCACGGGCGCATTGCTCTTTTGAATTTACTTACTTTGCGCACCCGTCAAGTAATATGGAAGGAACAAACATCTATGTTGCAAGAAAGAACATTGGAAGGTTCTTGGCAAAAAAATTTCCAATTAATGACGCTGATCTAGTAATTCCTGTACCTGATTCAGCAAGGCCAGCTGCATTAGGATATGCACAAGAGCTTGGTGTTTCTTTTGATGAGGGGCTTCTAAAGGACAGATATAGCAAGAAAGGCCCATTACGAAGTTTCATTGAACCTCATCAATCTGATAGAATAGAAATTAATCGATGGATTATCCCAATCAGAGAAATCATTGAGGGAAAACATGTTGTTGTAATTGATGATAGTTTAGTTAGAGGTACAAGCTCCAAGGCAATAATTAAGGCACTGCGTAGAGCAGGAGCAAGAAAAATCAGCATGGTCATTACATACCCTCCAATTAAATTTCCCTGTTATGCTGGAATTGATTTTCCTTCTCAAGATGAACTTGCAACATTTTCTAATGGCAAAGAAATGACTCAGGAAGAAATTACTGAAATGGTGAGAAAAAGTATTGGTGCTGACTTTTTGGGGTATAATGATGCTGAAAATCTTGCCGCAGCAGTTGGAATTCCAAAGGATTCAATGTGTTTTACCTGTTCCTCAGGTGACTATGAATCGCTTGGAATCGCCCCTGAATTTCGAAGCAGAGAAGAAATGAAAGGAGAGTAGGGTTTTTTTTAAATATGGTAAATTGAATTGGGAAACATGCAAGCAATATGGAATGATGTAGTGATTGCTGACAGTGATAACACCGTGATTGTTGAAGGGAATCACTATTTCCCAATTGAGTCTATCAAAAAAGAATATTTTGAAAAGACTGACTTTACATCGTTTTGTGGTTGGAAAGGAATGGCAAATTATTATTCAGTTACAGTAAATGGCAAAACCAACAAAGACTGTGCATGGTATTATGAAGAGCCAAATGATGCTGCCAAGAAGATTAAGGGAATGGTGGCATTTTGGAACGGTGTCAAAGTAAGGTAATTCCTTCCTAATTGATACTTATTATATCCTATTTCTTGGTTTTTATTGAAACATCATTTTACACTCATCTTGTTTTAAAGACACAACTTTTGATTTCAAATGTACTTCATATGGGTTTTCAATATTTTAGAGTAGATTTTGCAATTATTTTGGTTAGTCTTAATTATTAGAAAAACCACACATTTGCGTGAATCAGTATACTGCAATTATCGGTGCAGGAATTGGAGTTATTGTAATCATGGCAGTAATTTTTGGAATGGATATTTTGAAATTGTCTGTATCTACACAAGATTATGATATTTTTGTTGATCCTATTTTAGACAAGCAAAGTCTGTTTGTTATGGGGCGTATAACGATTCAAAATACGGGATCTCAACCATTAACCAACGTTCATGTGAATTTTGGTGCAGGTGACACGTTAGATTTAGAAACTATTGATGTAGGTGAGAAAATCATCATATCTCCTCCTTCTGATAATCCCATGGAGTTTGTAATGATAACTGCTGACAATGATGTTTTTGTAAACAAAGCATATCGGGAATTGCCAAAAATGGTGGGAATGATGGGTTCATGAATTTCCTAGCAGTTAAATCCCATAAAATTTAACGATGATTGTTTGAAGTTTCTAACAAGTGGCAAGGTAAAGGATCTTTACAATGTGGATGAAAGTACATTGCTCTTCAAGTTCTCAGATAGAGTTTCTGCATATGATGTAAAATTCAAGCAAGATATTCCCAGAAAAGGAGAGATATTGTGTAAATTTGCTGAGTTTTGGTTTAATAAATTACCCGTACCAAATCATTTTGTCAGACGTGAATCTGATACTGAAATTATTGTAAAAAAAATGAAGATGCTTCCAATGGAATGTGTTGTACGAGGTTATTTCTATGGCAGTCTAGCAAAGAGATGGGAAAAAGGTGAGGTCATAGTCCCTCCAGGTACGGATACCACTCTTGCTGCAAAACTCCCAGAACCTATTTTTGATCCTACGACAAAATCAGAACACGATATTCCTATTACCAAAGAAAAAGCATTGGAGATGAATTTGGTTACTGAGGAACAATTCCAATGGCTGGAGAAAACATCTATTGAAATTTATAAAAAAATGGCCTCCATTGCTGATGATGCCGGATTCATTTTGGCTGATTTAAAATTAGAGTTTGGGCTTTTGGATGGAAAAATCACATTGGGTGATTCTATAGGGCCTGATGAATATCGACTATGGTCAAAAGATTCCTACAGTGTAGGAAAAACACAAGAGGCATATGACAAACAACTACTGCGAGATTGGTTGACATCTAATGGATATCAAAAACAATTTGAGGATGAACGTGATGCAGGGCGAGAACCTGTGGCACCAGAGATTCCAAATAATATTGTTCAAAAAATGACTGAGCGATATGTGATGGCCTACGAGAAATTAACTGGAAATACTCTTTAACCATCAATGAATTGATAAATTATGGGAACAATAGAGGATAAAAAAGAAATTCAAACTTTATTGGACATTGTAGTCAATCAAATCCCTTCCTATACCAATATGGTAAACTCTGAACATTGGGATGTTCACTTGGATGATTGTATTTTTGGAATGGTGTATCACTCTTTTGTTGCAAAAGCAACTAACTATCTAAATGACAAACTTACTGATAATAAAAAAGAGATTAATGCTGAATCTACTTTTCAAATGATGAATTTGATATCTGAAGTTTTCAACGATAGGTTGGCAGACATCAAACAAGAAATTATTTCTGCATTAAATTCTTAATTTACGCACAGTACCTTTCTTTCAACTCGAATTGCATTTTTTATGATTCCCAAAATGATGTCTTGAGAGATATTTTTTGACATATTTTTCTTGATTTGTCTTTTTTTGATATTTTTTAAAAATTTTAAAACCTTTACAAAAATTCTTCTACCAATACTATTGTAATTATAGTGGTATCATATATTCTGATATGCTATAGTAATTTTTGTAGTAGTGACAGTAAATTTGGTAGCGGTACAATTTTAATTAAAGTATACAAAAATTAGTGCGATTAGACAAAAAAATATGATACAGGGATCTTTTAGATCAGATTTGAAGGTAATTTTTGTATGTCTACATTATTAGAAAAGCAAATCAAAGTTAATCGTATTGTTACGACCAGTATTGGACACGCACGTGCAATTGAAGACCCTGTACGAGCAAAAATTGTGGAAATTTTATATCATCAAGCATTATCTGCTGACCAAATCTCTACAGCCCTAAAAAAAACAGGATACAAAAAAGCTTTGACGACTGTACGTCATCATCTGGAAATTCTAAAAGAATCCGGATTAATTGAAATTGCAAAAATAGAGGAATCACGTGGAGCTATTACAAAATACTATAGCACATCCACTAAATTACTAGATTTTCAAACTCCCGCAGATTTTGATTCTGCATATTCAAAGATTATTGACAGCACATCCACAAAAATTGAAAAAATTTTGAAAGGTTTAGCACCAAAAACAAAATCAAAAGGAAAAAAATCTGAAGACTATTCACAGTATTTAGTAATGGAAATTATGAATAGAGCGATGACTAATGTACTTGAAAAATCTAACCACAAATAGGAATCGTATGAAATTTAATTCCAATTTAACATCAAATACGATCAAATACCCATTTGATTTTCCTAAACGTTTTCAGGAAATAACTGTTAAAAAATATAATGGGGCGATGTTTTTGCTAAATCAATCTCAGATACATGGTATGATGAAAAAATGATTGCAGAAAAAGTTATAGCATTATTTTCTGAAAAAAATCTTGTTTTTATTGCAACTATAATGAAGGATGGTGCCCCTCAAGTATCTCCAGTTTGGGCAAATTATGATGATGGTTACATTCTTGTAAATACCGCAGAAGGAAGAATTAAATACAAAAATGTATTGCGTGATCCTCGTGTTGCAGTTTCTGTTGTGTCAAAAGATAATCCTCTTGACATGACAACGATTCGTGGAATTGTTGAGGAATTAATTCCAGACTATGAGTACAAACATGCAGACAAACTTACACAACAATACATGGGACGAAAACATTATCCATTCAAATGCGATGATGAAAAAAGAATCATTTTAAAAATTAAACCAAACAAAGTTTTTGTTTTGCCGGAACTAAAGATTAATGAGTAACAATTTTAAATGTTTCTAAATTCGAGTTTAGCAATATTATAAATTACGTAGGTAAAATAAGCAAAAAATTGTATAAGCAGATTAACGTCGACGTTTAGCTTCCTTTCTCTTTGAAACTGCTTTCTTAGATGCTTCAGATCTTTTGACTTTGAATGTTACCATAACTTTTTGCAAAAATCATATGTATTAGTGGTAAAAACCCCACATTACTACACAAACTGTAGAAAATTTTTACATCTTTTTATTCTTCGATCAACAATTTGTTATGCAAACAACAGCCGTATCAACAGTTGATTGATCTTTTTGTGGTCGAATAATTATTTTGTATTGATTTTCTTCATCAAATGGAATGTCAAATTGTGTAGTTCTCTCAGTTGGTTTGTTTGGCTCTAACGTTTCTAAAAACAAATCTTTTGAAGAAAATTCTCCGTACACTGCTTCATGTTTTTGGTCTTTTTCATCTACAATGTAAAATTGACCTCCTGAAATGATTGTTTTTTCATCACTTGTGTTTTTTGCAGTAATTCCTATCATTACAAACGTGTTTTCTGGCTTTACTTCTTTATTTCCTTCATGTGTTCCCTCAAATGTAATTACATATTCAACAGGACCTATTGTGACTTTTTCTCCAACTACGGATTCAATGAAGTTTGTGGTATACTGTGTATACATGAACATTGTAAGCCCCATTGAAACTATTATTGCACCAATTATGATTATGACTCCAAGTCCTGCCATAATTTTTCTGAATTATTTTGGTATATAGTTGAAACTGCTGATTTTTGGGGATATTTGTACCTAAAAACCCCCTTGTATTTTGATAAAATACTATCAATTAATGAATAGCATACGTACCTGTTATATTCTGTTATGCCTTTATTTTTTAGGATTATGCTAATGACTTTTACAAAATTTATTATGGTAAATTTACTGCCATGACCGTATTTTTCCTTTTTACACCTTCAAGTATATTTATAGAATCAAATCGCCCAAACATGTGACTCTAAATCTGGATCTATTTTGACCTGTCTGAATGGTATTGTGGGGATTTTTTACAGAGAAATGTGTCATTTATCACGATCGTACATTTAGTTACTTTAGATCTGTTTGGGTATTTGTATCAAAATCTGGTAATAATGGTAGGTAACTTAGCATGGTTTTACTGATAGTTTGGCGTAATCTCTGATTTCTACTATCGAATTGTGTATGGAAATCTATGTTTCCTATTTTTCTTTATTTTTTTGTTTAATTTTAGGGGGTTGAGCTTTTACGCACGACAATAAAACTTGGACCTTGTTTAGCTGGGAGACCTTGGTGGATTTACGGTTGCATTTCATATACAGGCACAAGTGTTAAACCCCCCATTAAAACATCCATTTTTCAAATTATTGCATTGTGCCTAAACATACTATTTTTTAGGGGGGGTTTAACGCCTAGGCTTGTTTTTGAAAAATAGGTTATTTTAAAAATTTTTCTGAAATTGAAGTTGCCAGACACTCTTGTAATTTGCATTTATTGCTGTCTCAATTCTTTTTGAACTGTTTTTACAATAAAATGCACTGCCAATGCTAATCCAATCACTTTGAAAAAATTATTCATGTAATTGAACCTCTTTCTTGTCGTATGTGTCGAGAATTTCATCAATTATTTTCGTGATATTCAATTTCAAATTGCCTCCCATTTTGTAGTTGCATCTTCAAGCTTGAGTCTGCTGAAATTGATGCTAACACTAATCTCAAAGTTCTTTGTCGCATGTCTGAATAGAATGCTGTAAAAATTCATTTTACAAACTCCATTAAAGCTGCAATTGTTGTCAAAACAAAGACCTTATTTTTTGCAGCTTTGAATTTGATCATTTGGCTTTTCATCAAACTTGCTTTTGTTGTAAATTTTGTTGCTATCATACCATATCCTGGTAAATTTTAGATATAAGAGCCGCGTATAACTGATAAATTATCTATTTTTCTTAAAACGTTTTTAATAAAAATCTGGATGTTTTTTCATGTTTTTCAGATACCATCTCTATTGCATCTAATACTGTTTGTTGGTTGATGTTCTCTTTGTCATCTAGAACAACGTACACTCCAATTTTCTGTTTACCATCTTCTGTGATACTTTTGTTAATTGCTTGAATTGAGTGACAAAAATCAGTGACTTTCTTTTCAAGGCTCTCTTTTTCTTGCTGATTAAATC
>JAOUNB010000001.1 GCA_029881195.1 Candidatus Nitrosopumilus sp. | reverse complement strand
AAAAACACTTGCACTTAATGGATTGATGAAAAAATACCAGCCTGAAGGACAATATGATCCAATTGAATCAAATATGCGAGTGTTAGATGCTGTTAGCATAATCAAGGTTGTTCCTCAAACTATTCATGGTAAATACAAAATTGGACAACACTTGAAGCCTGAAGATAGAATGGAACTTGCAAAAAATATCTTGAAAAAAAACTCTCCAACATCTAAACAAACTCTGAAAATTATGGGTTTTGAAGAAACCCCCAATGGCTTAAGAATGATTGATGAACCCATTTGGTAATTTGATATTGTTTTCTCAATACTTTATTTTTTTATCAATTCGGAGTAATAACTATCAATTCAGCAAACTTTTCGAAAGTTTCATAGTTTTGTAGATATTTTTGTAAATCTTATAAAAAGGATTACGATCAGAACAACTCATATCAGAAGGATGAATATGACAAGATTGAATATTTGTATGATTGAAAATCATAAAAAATAGAATTGAATTTACACTATAATCAATCTTAATCATAATCTGATGAAAGCACCTAGGATGGTTATCAAGTATGTCATTCTTCATGAGTTATGTCATTTTAAAATCAAAGAACATTCCCCACGTTTTTGGAATCTGATAGGAAAACAAATGCCTGAATATGAACAAGCAGTAAAATGGCTAGAGGCAAATGGTATTAGAATAAATTAATTCTTAGATTAGTGCACAATCATAGCCTCAACTAAAAAACTCTAAATTCAAATTTTTTCGTGTATTGTCTCAAGAATTGTAAATAATAGTATTATACACAATGAATAGATATTCCAGCCCATTTGAATTATTGATAGTAAATGGATGATGTTATGATTCGTCATATGACAGAAGAGGACATACAAGAAGCAGACAAAATAATTCGATTAGCCTTTGGTACATTCAGAGGCATTGAAGACCCTGAAAATTATCGTGCAAATTCAAGGTATGCTTATCCGCGTTATCATGCAGATCCTTCTGCATCATTTGTAGCAGAACTGAATGACAAAATTATAGGTTCTAATTTTGGGCTTCATTGGGGAAGTGTTGGCATATTTGGTCCCCTTACTATCCATCCCGATTATTGGGATAAGGGTGTAGGCAGTAAGCTAATGGAATCTGTAGTAAGATGTTTTGAGAAATGGTGTGTGACTCATTCTGGAGCCATGACATTTGCAAATAGTCCAAAACATATCAACTTGTACAGAAAGTTTGGGTATCATCCAAGATTTTTGATTCCAGTAATGTCAAAGAAGATAGAACCCAAATCCATTCCTTCAAATTCTAAATACACTTGGACAAGATACTCAGAGTCCAAGGTAAGTCAGGACAAGTATCTTGATGAATGCAAACAAGTCACAAATACAGTTTATCCTAATCTTGACTTGCAATTAGAAATAAAGGCAGTAGATAAGATGGACCTTGGAGATACTGTCATCCTCATTGATGAAAGTAAAGAGATTGTAGGATTTGCAATGTGCCATTGTGGAATCAACACCGAGGCTGGAGATGACAAGTGTTACGTAAAGTTTGGTGCAGTCAAAACTAATTCATACTCACAAAGCAATTTCAGGAATCTTTTGAATGCATGCCAAGAGTTTGCCGTTTCAAAAAGACTTTCCACTTTGGTAGCAGGAACCAGTATTGGTCGATATAATGCATACCAATCTATGCTAGACCAAAACTTTTCCATTGATTTTCTAGGTGTGTCGTTGCACCAACCAAATAATGATGCATATAATGTTGCTAATATCTACGTCATTGATGACTGGCGTTAGGAATTTCTGTCTATTGTAAAATCAATAATTAACTCAATATTCATTTGAATTAAAAATAGTGTAAAATCTCGCAAAGGCCAAATTAGATCTTATCTTAAGACGCTGTCTTATGGAGATATATTACAAACATCATATTTCAATACATTGAAAACCTTTCGCCACTCTTTTGTTGTAGATGTACCAATTGACAAGGTATGGAGTTTCTATACTGATTTACACCATTTAGAAGTAATCACTCCTAAAAGATTGGATTTGAAGATAATTGAATCAAGCAGTGATAAAATAACACTGGGACAAACTGCCCATTTTTCAAGCAAGTTACTTACCAGAATGACCTGGAAAACCAAGATTACTGCCTGCAAGCCATATACATATGTCGATGAAATGAGCAATGCGCTGTTCAAACGCTGGAAGCACACTCATGTTTTTCATAAGATAAACGAAAATCAGACCAAGGTAACAGATGAGATTGAATTTGAACTACAGTATGGGTTTATTGGAAAAATGTTTGAATGGTATGCCTTAGATAAACTTGAAAAAATCTTTGCGCATAGACAACAAGCAACAATTAATACTTTGAGTAATCCTTGAACCAATCCATGAAAATGTAAAATCTTGAGTTGAATCTAACATTATAACTCTGAAATAATTACAACTCTTGTGACAAAAGTTCTATTGTACATCGCATCAAGCTTGGATGGATACATAGCGAGAGAAAATGGTGGAATTGATTGGCTGCCAGAAACTGCTGAATCTGGATATGATGCATTTTACAACTCAATAGATACCGTGATTATGGGTAAAACCACATATGACCAAGTACTAACTTTTGGAGAATATCCATACAAAGATAAAAAATCATTTGTTTTTACTAGAAGTTCTACTCAAAATAAAGATGAAAATACTGAATTTGTGTCTGATGTTGAAAAATTTGTAAAAGATGGTTTTCCTGGAGCAGGAGAAAACATTTGGTTGGTTGGAGGAACACAAATTATTGCATCTTTTCTTAATCAAGGGGCTGTAGATGAGATAATCATATCTGTGATTCCGATTCTTTTAGGCAAAGGAATACCTCTCTTCAAAAACATAGAAAATGAGACAAAACTTGAACTTGTTAAAACTGTAAAATATGAACAATTAGTTGATTTGCATTACAACGTTTTGAAATAATCATCTACTTACACCCAAATTTATCGTCAAAAGTGTATCTTAGTACTGTATAATTGAGACAACATTTCGGATCTAAAAAAATTCAACAATTGAGTTCCACATGGATGCTAAATTATAGCCACTAACTATAATCCCATGCATGTTGTGCTCCCAGTCAAATTTGAACCTAATCTGTATGAAAACATTATCTACAAAATTGGTTTATCGTTAAATCCTTTCAAGTGTATGTTTCCCAACATGTTTCTAGATGCATCTCAGACTGAAATCTATCTTTTTTATAAATTGTTCTCTGAATATTTAGGCTCGTTAATTATTTGACCATCAAGGTCATACCAAGAAATTTTTGAATTTTTCTAGAAAAAATACTAAATATGGTGTTTTCACACATAACAATTAAACTGATTTTAAAAATTATTTTTTAACTTTGTATGATTGTGATCATGCATTATTTTTTTGTTCACCTTTGGTTTTCAATTAAGAAACGTTAGCTATAAGTTCAGTTTTCGAGGATTGTGGATGTTGGAGCAAACATCTGGATTTGAATTGGTATCTGACTATTTTCCTACAGGGGATCAGCCTCAAGCAATTGATGCTCTAGTTGAAGGGGTAAAGAAAAAGTCAGTCCAAACATTACTTGGAGTTACAGGAAGTGGAAAGACTTTCTCTATTGCAAATGTAATTGCAAGAACCGGAAAGAACACACTTGTAATTTCTCACAACAAAACTTTGGCTGCTCAACTTTACTCAGAACTAAAGCAATTCTTTCCAAAAAACAATGTGGGTTATTTTGTTTCATATTATGATTATTACCAGCCAGAAAGCTATCTTCCTCAAACTGATACCTATATTGAAAAAGACACTCAAATTAATGAAAAAATTGAAAAATTAAGACTAGAGGCAACTGCAATGCTTTTATCGGGAGAGCCTACTATAATTGTCTCTACTGTTTCATGCATTTACTCTCTGGGAAACCCAAAGGACTGGGAGGACTTGGCAATTACGATAAAGGCTGGGGATGAAATTAAACGAACCGAGATAATTAGAAAATTCATTGATGCAAGATATGAGAGAAATGATACTGAAGTTGCACCAGGAAACTTTAGAGTGAAAGGTGACACCATTGATGTCACTCCTGCATATTCTGAGGATCTAGTAAGAATTTCTCTATTTGGCGATGAAATAGAAAAAATCACATTACTTGATCATGTTTCTTTAAAAGAAAAAAAGAAAGTTTCTCAGATGAAGATTTTTCCTGCAAAGCACTATCTTATCGCTAAAGATGTTCGCGAAAAAGCTGTCAATTCAATTAAAAAAGAATTACAAAAACGACTGCCTGAATTAAATGAACTAGAAAAACAAAGGCTTGAAATGCGAACAAAATATGATTTGGAAATGATTGAGGAATTGGGGTATTGTTCTGGAATTGAAAATTATTCTCGCCATTTTGATGGAAGATCAGCTGGAGAAAAAGCATTTTGCTTGATGGATTTTTTTGGAGATGACTATCTTTTGGTAATTGATGAATCTCATGTAACCTTACCTCAACTTCATGGGATGTACAAAGGTGATCGTTCAAGAAAAAAAGAACTGGTAACTTATGGATTTAGACTACCAAGTGCATATGATAACAGGCCATTAAAATTTGAGGAATTTGAAGTATATATAAAAAATACAATATTTGTATCTGCAACTCCTTCTGATTACGAGAAAAAAATCTCCTCAAAAATTGCCGAGCAGCTTGTAAGGCCTACTGGTCTGCTGGATCCAATAGTAGAAATTAGACCCACCCAAGAACAAATGGATGATTTAATCAATGAAATCAACAAAAGGATAGCCCAATCTGAGCGTGTTTTGGTAACTACACTTACTAAAAGAATGGCAGAGGATTTGGCAGAATATCTTTCCAAAAAACAAGTCCGTGTAAGATATATGCATTCTGAAATTGAAGGATTGCAAAGAACTGAATTGATTCGGCAATTACGACTTGGAGAATTTGATGTTCTTGTTGGAATCAATCTGCTTCGAGAAGGATTAGATATTCCTGAGGTATCACTAGTAGCAATTTTGGATGCAGATAAAGAAGGATTCTTGAGAAATTTTACCAGTTTAATTCAGACATGTGGCCGTGCAGCAAGAAATGAGAATGGGACTGTGATAATGTATGCTGATAACAATACCCAGTCTATGATAAATGCAATGAATGAAACAAAACGTAGAAGAGAAAAACAAATTCAATACAACATTGAACATAATATCACACCTAAAACTATCCGAAAATCAGTGCCAGAACAAGAAACTACATTAGATGAATCTAAATTAAAATCCACACATGATCTAAATAATGATATTATTGATTTGGAATCTCAAATGAAGAAATATTCTGAAGACTTGGACTTTGAGCGTGCAATCGAATGCAGAGATAGAATAAAAAGACTAGAAAAGGAGATTCAATTCAAAGATGACAAAAAATAAATTAAAAATTCGTGGAGCTCGACATCACAATCTAAAGAATTTAGATGTTGATATTCCAAAAAATAAACTTGTTGTAATTAGTGGATTATCAGGATCTGGAAAATCCACATTGGCTTTTGACACAATTTATGCAGAGGGACAAAGACGATATGTTGAATCTCTTTCTGCATATGCACGACAATTCCTAGAAATGATGGACAAGCCTGATGTTGATTCTATTGAGGGACTTTCTCCGGCAATTTCCATTCAACAAAAAACTACTAGTAAAAACCCTCGCTCTACTGTAGGTACAACAACTGAAATTTATGATTATATGAGATTACTTTATGCACGAATTGGAATTCCGTATTGTACTAATTGTGGCAGAAAGGTATCATCACAATCAGTTGAAAGAATATGTGATTCTGTACTGAAAGATTTCTCAGGAAAAAAGATCCTGATTTTGGCCCCTATCATACAAAGGAAAAAAGGAACATATGAGAAACTATTTGAGCAAATCAAAAAGGACGGCTATTCTAGAATACGCCTAAATGGGGAGATTTTGAGCCTGGATGGTGAGATTCCACCACTTGATCGTCAAAAATGGCACAATATTGAGATTATAGTTGATAGAATTACTACTGAAAAATCTGAGAGATCTAGAATCTTTGAGGCAATTCAGACCGCAATAAAAGCATCAAAGGGGGACGTAATGATTGCAACTGATAATGCTGAAAAAATCTTCTCCCAAAATAATGCATGTCCCTATTGTGGATTAACAGTTGGTGAATTAGAACCACGTTCATTCTCCTTTAATTCACCATTTGGCATGTGTAAAACTTGTAATGGCTTGGGAGTAAAGATGGAATTTGATGCTGATTTAGTAATTCCCGACAAGTCAAAATCCATTTTAGATGGAGCAATTGTCCCATGGAGTGGAAGATTTTCATCATTTAGAAGGCAAGCACTAAGAGCTGTTGGAATGAAATTTGGTTTTGATTTGATGACGCCTTTGGAAAAAATTAAACCAAAACATTTTGATATTATTTTACATGGGACATCTGATTTAATTGATTTTAAATATCGTTCAAAATCTGGGGACTCATCTTGGCAGTATACTGATGCGTTTGAAGGTGTTCTTGTGAATCTTCAAAGAGTATTCATGGAAACTGATTCTGAATCAAAACGAGAATGGTTAAAACAATTTATGCGTGATACTCCATGTACTACATGTAACGGTAAAAAATTAAAACCTGAATCCCTTGCAGTAAAAATCAATGAGCAAGGAATTATGGATGTTTGCAACATGTCTATTGATCATTGTTATGATTTCTTCTCTACTCTAAAATTAACTGAAAATGAACAATACATTGCCAAAGATGTTCTAAAAGAAATCAAAGAACGTCTAGAATTTTTAATGAACGTAGGATTAAATTATTTATCATTAAACAGGTTAAGCTCCACTCTATCTGGAGGTGAATCTCAAAGAATTCGATTGGCTACCCAAATTGGTTCTAACCTGACTGGCGTCTTGTATGTTCTTGATGAACCGACAATTGGATTGCATCAACGTGACAATGCTAGACTCATTAAAACGCTACACAAGCTACGAAATCTTGGAAATTCTGTTATAGTTGTAGAGCATGACGAAGAAGTTATACGAAATTCAGACTGGATATTGGATTTAGGTCCTGGTGCTGGTGTTCATGGGGGAAACGTAATTTTTGAAGGAACCGTGAATAAAATTCTTAACGGAAGTGATTCTGTTACAGGTGCATATCTAAAGGATAGCTCTTTGATATCCTTACAAAACAAAATTCGCAACAGATCTGGCTCATTAATTATAAAAAAAGCATCGGAAAACAATCTTAAAGATATCGATGTTGAGATTCCATTGGGCCTTTTTGTATCTATAACTGGGGTTTCAGGTTCTGGAAAATCTACTTTAATTAATGATGTCTTGCTTAAATCTTTGGAAAGTCATTTTTATAAAACAAATGTCAGACCAGGTAATCACAAAGAGATCACTGGTTTAGAAAATATCGATAAAGTTATTGCAATTGATCAATCTCCGATTGGAAGAACACCACGTTCAAATCCTGCAACATATATCGGCGCATTTACTCCAATTAGAGAACTATATGCAAATACAGCATTGTCAAAAGAACGTGGCTATGCACCTGGACAATTTTCATTTAATGTTGCAGATGGTAGATGTTTTGCATGTGATGGGGATGGTGTCAAACAAATTGAAATGCAATTTTTATCTGATGTTTATGTAAAATGCGATGAATGTAAAGGAAAACGATACAACAGTGAAACGTTATCTGTGTTATTCAAGGGTAAAAATATTTCAGATATTTTAGATATGACTGTTTATGAAGCATTAAATTTCTTTGAAAATGTTCCTTCAATTAAACGAAAATTGCAAACAGTGTATGATGTTGGATTGGGCTATATCAAGCTAGGACAGTCATCAACCACTCTTTCTGGTGGCGAAGCTCAAAGAGTTAAACTTGCATCTGAATTATCTAAACGTGGTACTGGAAAAACTCTTTATATTTTAGATGAACCAACCACGGGATTGCATTTTGCAGATGTTCAAAAATTACTTGATGTTCTTAACAGATTGGTAAACTTGGGAAATACTGTTGTAGTAATTGAGCATAATATGGATGTAATCAAAAATTCAGACTGGATAATTGATCTTGGGCCTGAAGGAGGAGATGAAGGTGGTAAAATTGTAGCTACAGGTACACCTCTGGATGTATCAAAAGCGCCCGGAAGTTATACTGGAAAGTTTTTGAAGAGATTATTAAAAAAATGACTTTTGATATTTCCACAATTAACATTCCCACTAATCCTGGAATTTATCTGATGAAAGATTCTGATAAAAAAATAATCTATATTGGTAAAGCAAAAAATTTGAAAAACAGAGTTAAATCATATTTTACACAAAATCAAAACTACAAGACACAAAAACTAGTAGAAAAAATTTCAGACATTGAATTTGTTTTAACTGATAATGAAAGTGAGGCTTTTCTCTTAGAGTCAAATATGATTAAAAAATACCGTCCAAGATTCAATATTGAATTAAAAGATCAACAAAGATACACCTACCTTAGAATTTCTGATGAAAAATATCCTCGCTTACTAGTTGCAAGAAGAACTAGAGATGGAAAATTTTTGGGTAAAGGAAAAACTTTTGGTCCCTTTACTCAGGGCAGCTCAAAGTTGCTCACTATTGGAATTTTGCGAAAAGCATTTCAAATTAGAATCTGTAAAACTTTACCAAAAAAAGTATGTCTTGAATATCACTTGGGAAATTGTGAAGGACCTTGTGAATTCAAAGATGCGCAAGAACGATATGCAAAATATGTTTCCTCATTAGAAGATGTTCTAAAGGGTAAAAACCAAACGAAAATTTTCACAAAAAAACTTGAAGAAGAGATGCATCAAGCGGCAGAACTCCAACAATTTGAGCGAGCAAAAGATATTCGCGATACTCTAATTCGAATTGATAGTCTTCAAACTAAGCAAAAAATGGAGTATGTTGACAAATCTGATGAGGAATACTTTGGAATTGGCATTCAAGAACAATCTGCAATTGTGATGAATTTTAGAATGATTAATGGCGTGATTCGAGATAGTGATAAGTTCTTTTTTGATCTAGTGGCTGATAATTCTTTTTCAAATTTCCTTTTTCAATATTACTCTACTCACCAAATTCCTAAATTCATTCTAGTCAGTGAGATTCCTAAAAATAAAGAGTTATTGGAATCTTTACTTTCAGAACAAGCAGGATTTGATGTGCAAATTTCTACTCCAACTAAGGGGAAAAGACAAGAGATCATAAACCTAATTTTAAAAAATATTCAATTAATTCATTTGAAAGGAGATGATCCTGGACTAGTTGAATTAAAAGAAATTCTCAATTTACCTACAATTCCTAATATTATAGAATGCTTTGATATTTCTAATCATGGAGTAGATTTTGCCGTAGGCTCAATGTCTAGGTTTGTAAATGGAAAACCAAACAAATCTGGATACAGAAAATTCAAAATTAAAACTGTTTCTGGAAGAGATGATTTTGCAATGATTGGAGAAATTATCAAACGAAGATATTATCGATTGCTAGAAGAACATTCTCAGTTACCTGATTTGATAGTTATTGATGGTGGAAAAGGTCAACTCAACGCTGCAATTAATTCCTTAGAGTCATTGGGATTGAAACTACCCTGTATTTCTTTAGCAAAAGAAAATGAAGAAGTTTATGTTCCAAAAAACAAATATCCTGTTGTAATTTCTAAAGAGAAACCATCTCTGAAAATTTTACAATATGCTAGAGATGAAACTCATAGATTTGGTGTGGCATATAATCGAACAATACGGAAAAATCAAATAAAATAAGAAAAAAGGAGTTTTTTTGGTTAGTTCACTGTAACACTACCGACCATCCAAGGATGAACCATACAGAAATAATCATAGTTGCCTGCATCATTAAACGTAAATGCATATTCTGCACTTGCCATGACTAGACTACTATCGAATACACCTGATGGACCATCTGCTGGACTTCCACCAGTTACTGTGTGTGCTGCTGTGTCTATGTTAATCCAATTCACTGTATCTCCAGCATTAATTGTAATGTCTGCTGGTAAATAACATTCATTAGATTCTTCACATCCTGGTACTGACGTACCTACTGGAATATCCACTGTGTGTGTTGTTGGCCCTACCTTCTTTTCAGCTGCCATAGCTTTTTCAGCTGCCATAGCTTTTTCAGCTGCCATAGCTTTTTCAGCTGCCATAGCTTTTTCAGCTGCCATAGCTTTTTCAGCTGCCATAGCTTTTTCAGCTGCCATAGCTTTTTCAGCTGCCATAGTTGGGGAAGTTGAAACTGGACCAGCATCTTGAACTCCACTCATGTAGAATGCAAATCCTACACCGATAGCTACAATTGCGATAGAAAATCCAATTGCGGCTGTATCTATACTTGCCATAATTATTCTCCAAATCGATATAAGCTAAATAAATCTAATTGTTTTTTGTCTAAAAAAATGCCTTTTTTCATTTTTTGATTTTTCTCTACATCTGTTTTTCTTTTTACTTATGATTGGTATTATGATTTTTTTAAAGATCTATTGCATTTCATCTTATTTTTGGGTGATCGGTTTTGTTAGAATTAACTATTCATTAGTATTGAATGACTTGCCCATTGGTTCTCTCTGAATTTATTTTCTTACTATAATGTGTTTTTCAGACTTAAATTTTCATCTGGATTGATCTCTTGAAATTTAATTTTTAATTCTCTTTGTTTTATCAATTGTTTGATAAATCTCATTTTTTCTAACATGAATCCATCTTTGATTTTTCTATCTGTTGTAAAATGATCATACATTTCTTTTTCATCAAACATTATTTTCACATTGTCTTCATTCTTTATAATAAAAACACCAATTCCCCAAAACAATCCTACATGAAGAGCAACGTATTTTGATTGAATGTTTGTTACTTTGTTTTTGTATATTTCTGCATGGGTTCTATTTTGTCTAATTTTTGAATTATTTGTTTGAATACACCATGAAATTTTGTTTGCATCTCCATTAAAATAAAATACATGGTCCAATTGTCAACCAAAAGGTGGTCTTTTGTTAATATATTTTGAATCCCCCACTTATGATCATAGATTTAAAGGTGGACTCATGCTTGAATCACACACATTCTTCTCAAAGATGGTTGACGAATTAGTTGAATTCTCTGAATATGATCCTGAATTGGCTGACGGAATAAAATGGCTCGATGATCAAGCTCAAAAAAAGGGAATTACATTTTATGATATGGTTTTCGAAGTCTTGTATAAACATGATGTGAACTCTAAAGCAAAAAAATGGCTTAGTACAAGAAATTAAAATTTATTTTCTCAAATCAAGTGTCTTGTATTCACAACCTTGAGGGCCACAATATTTCCCAACATAGACTGCCTTTGGTCTGTATAATGCTGGCTTTGGTGCAGCTTCTGCAAATTTCTCTTCAATGATATGTGCAGACCATCCTGCAACTCTTGAAATTGCAAATATTGGTGTATTAAGATCCATTGGAATTTTTAACATGTAGTAAATTGACGCACTGTACAAATCTACATTGGGATAAATGTCTCGTCCTTTCTGTGACTTCATCTCAGAAATTGTTACAGTTTCAACTTTTTCTGTAATATCAAACCATGGGTCTTTAGTTTTTTCTGCTAATTTTCTAGATAATTCTTTTAGAACTTGGGCTCTTGGATCATATGTCTTATAAACTGCATGCCCCATTCCCATTATTCTTTCATTATTTTTCATTTTTTCTTTTATCCATGCATCAACTTTTTCCACTTCGTCAATTTCTAGCAACATCTTCATAACTTCTGTATTGGCTCCTCCGTGTAATTCCCCACTCAATGCTCCAATTGCAGCACTCGCTGCTGAATACATATGAGCTCTGGTTGATGCAACTTGCCTGGCAGTAAATGTCGATGCATTAAAAGTATGATCAGCATGAAGAATTAAACACACATCAAATATTTTCTCAACTTCAGGATCTGGTTTTTCTCCAGTCATCATGTATAAAAAATTTGCAGCATGACTTAGTGATGAATCAGGATCTACTATTTCTAATCCATTTCTAATTCTATGCCAACTTGCAATGATGGTTGGAACTTTTGCAATGAGATTAATCGCTTTATCATAACTGGCCTCTTTGTTTGAAAATTCTTCATCATAATATCCTGCAAGCGCAGATACGAATGCTTGAAGCATATCCATAGGATCTGCATCTTTTCTCCAGTTTCCCATATTTTTTTGCATTTGTTTTGGAATGAATCTGGCCTCGATCAATTTTGCATTAAATTCATCTAGTTGGCTTTTTGTTGGCAAATCATCGTAAAGTAGTAAATACGCTGTTTCTTCAAACGTAGAGTATTTTGTAAGATCTAAAATATCAAATCCTCGATAAATTAGCTTCCCCTTTTCTCCATCAATATTAGATATTCTGGTGTCTGCAACCTCGATCCCTCGCAAACCAATGTTTTTAGTTTCCATACTAAGACTATCTAAAAACTTCTATTATATTTTCTTTAAAATCACGTATATTGTATTTAGTAATTTGTCTAATATGCCGACTCAGTAGTTAGTATTTTGTACTTAGAGGATATTTTTATCACAACCACAACTAGGTTTTTGTTCTCGATAAGGGCATTTCTCTTGAACAATTAGATGATTGCCTCTTGCATCATTGATCTCTTTCATAGCTCTGGTCCCGACCTTGATCAACACAGACGCAACTTTTTCAGGATCATTGAGATATGATACCCCGACCTCAACTTTTGTAGGAATGAATTTGATATCTTTTGAATAATTTACAATCGTCGCAGCAATCAATTGCCGTATAGGGATTATCGCAATTGATTCATTTAAGGAATATCAGACATATGTTACTCTGGGAGTAATTTGTCCTACTATTACTACATATCCGTTTTCTAGTTGTATTCTGTCGCCTTCAACAAAAATTTTATCCTTTTTAATAGATAGATATGCAAAGTAATTCTGCATTGTCTCTTTCAGAGCAAACCCGATACCTATTGCAAGCCCTCCACTGGCAGTAGCTAACACTACAAGGTCAATTTCCCACTAAGCAACTATTCCTACTAGTAATCCGATCATGCCAATTAATGGAATGATCTGTTTGAAGTAGATCACTCTCTGATAAACTAATTAATTCTAAAATCAATCATAAAATTAAATGAAGAAAGAAAACAACTCTTCTGAAAAAATAGAAAAATTAATGAAATTACTGGAAAATGCTAGATGTATACAGCAAGCCTGTAATGAGATTAATATGCATAAGGACATGTCCTATTTTACAAATAATATAGAAACTTATCTTGAAGGAATTGTCGGTGTGATTGAGGCAGATATCAAAGATATACTGCTTACCGAATTCCTCAATGGTAATCTCCTAATAAAACAAAACGAATCTCACACTTTACAAAATAATGCTAAAGATATACGTCAAATGGTTGCCAACTCTGTTTACTTTCCACGCATTGAGAAATTGGATGAATTGTGATAAAATCAGTTTAATCTCAGAACCTTACCTCCTTATTTTTATTGATTTAACTTTAAATCTTGATCTGCAACGCCTTCTGAAATGCTGAAGCATACATCATGGTGATGTAATTTCACTTTCACAACAGGATTCCAAGCCGTTTGTCAAGGATATCATGCGATACTGTGAGGTTTCTCCGAAACAGATAGTGATAGATGACTCGAATGTCATGATTCAAGCACTATCTTGAGTTGCCTTGAGAATTTCTTACAGTTTCTCTCTATTATGATATAGTATTTGGATTATCTGAGATCTTCTCATCAACCCTTAATCCAGAGTCTCATCTACCTTTTGAAAGTCCAGATAGTCCTGATCTTTGATTTTAATATCCCGCAAGAACTTAAGTATATGACTTGGTGATTTAACGGGATCCTTGAGTGGTTTGTTTATCTGGTGTTATATGCGAGCAAGGCCATCACGCCTACAATTACTAACATTTCGCATACCAATTAGTCTAATATGCCAACTTTTGGTCATAAATGATAATTTTTAATCAAAAATCAATGAACCCGATGGAGCGTAAACGCCTTGAAAAATTAGATGAATTGATACTAAATGCATCAACTCATGAACTTGAAAAAATTCAAGAAATAGACTATCAAACTCAACTGGAAGGATTATCATTCTATGATGTGTATTTAGACTCTAGTTCTCTAATCCATCAAAATATGAAAAAATCTTTTTGGCAATCTTAAATTTCATTCTTAATTTAAATGAGGGTTAGTATCTTTTCAACTCATATTGGCAGTATCTTCAACCAAAAAACCTGCAACCAAAAAACCTGCAACCAAAAAACCTGCAACCAAAAAACCTGCAACCAAAAAACCTGCAACCAAAAAACCTGCAACCAAAAAACCTAAAACACTAACAAAAAAAACAGTCAAAGCCCAACGAACAAAAATAATTTGCATTTCTCACAAAGAAGATTGTGATGGAATTAGTTCTGCTGCATTGATTAGACAAGCTTTTGGAGGAGATGCAATTCTAGTTGACTATCCTGGTCAAATGGAAGCATTAAATCAAGTAGTTTTAGATGAAAAATTAAAATCATTATTTATCTGTGATTTAGGCCTAAGCAAAAAAACCCAAGATGAATTTATTGATATAATGACCACTCTGAGAAAAAACAAAGTCTCAGTTACTTATATTGATCATCATGATATTGATCCTGATGTTATAAAGGCACTAAACAAAATTAAAGTAAAGGTAATCCACGACATCAATGAATGTACCGCAGTTCTAACTTATACTGCATTCAAATCAAAACTCAATGATCATGCATCATTTGTTGCAGCATGTGCTGCAATTACTGACTATATGGAAACCAGACCAATTGGTTCAAAGTTACTACAAATCTATGACAGACAATTTGCATTGATTAGTGCAACCGTTCTTACCTACAATATTGTAGGACATCAAAAAGAACCTGATTATTTATTGTATTTGGTTGAGGAGTTGGCAGAATCTAAATTCCCACATGCAATTCCTAATACGTTTGAATTTGCACAAATTCAGGTTGAAAAATTATCTCAAATGATTGCTAAAGTTAAACAAGGAATGAAGACCATGAAAAATCTTGGTTATATGGAAATCCTTGATGCTGGTGCTAGTGGTGCTGTCAATTTTGTAATGGGATTATCTGGAAAAGATGTTGGTGTTGCATACAAAGAACGTATTGATCATGGAATTTATGCCGTGTCTGTTCGTGGTTCCAAAGATTGTAAAGTGCATTTGGGAAAAATTGTTAATATTCTGGCAACAAGCTTAGGCGGTTCTGGCGGAGGCCATGACAAAGCATGTGGAGCCGTAATTCCAAAACCCAAAATAAAAAAATTCATCACAGAATTGAATAAAAAAATAAAATAGTCACTTTAATCTTGAATTTTTTTAAAAATATGAAAAATAAAAAATACATTTAGATCAAATTGGAATAATTGTTTAATATTTTGAAAACAAATATTGTTCAAAATTGAATTTTAAAATAATTTTGCCCATCGTAATACTATCTGTGACACTTGGTATATTGTCGATTTTATATATGGGTGAATCTAACTCGAAAGCCTCTCTCAATAATTTTGAAGAATCTGATTTATTATCTTTAGAACCTACAATGATGGAGACTGATGGTGTAAAACATCTGATTCCACTTGACAGGATCAAGAGCGGTGGTCCACCAAAGGATGGAATTCCATCAATTGACAATCCAATATTTTCAGATGTGGATGGTTCTCAATTCATGTCTGATTCTGATACTGTAATTGGACTGGAAATTAATGGTGAAGCAAAAGCTTATCCACTTTTTATTTTGGTCTGGCATGAAATTGTTAATGATTCAGTAGGAGGTGTGCCAGTATCAGTAACTTATTGCCCTTTGTGTTATACCAATCAAGTGTTTGAGAGAATAATTGATGGACAAGAAGTCACTTTTGGAACATCAGGAAAACTCTACAATAGTAACTTGTTGATGTATGATAGGTTAACCGAATCCTATTGGAGTCAAGCACTTGGAATTGCAGTAAAAGGAGAACTAACTGGTTCTCAATTGAATTTGATTCCATTTGATGTAATTACGTGGGGCGATTGGAAGAAACTTCATCCTGATACTAAAATTTTAACAACCGATACTGGATTCCTTCGCTCGTATGCTACTGATCCTTATGGAAATTATTACACAGAACCTAGAATAATGTTTCCCGTAGAAAACAGCGATGATAGAATACATCCAAAAGAAATTATCATTGGATTTACTGAAAATGAGTTTTCAAAAGCTTACAAACAAAATGATATTGAATCAAAGATTCTGATTAATGACTATGTCGGAGAGACCCCTGTACTGTTGATATCCTTATTTTCTGAAAATTCTCGTGCATTTGAGAGAACAATCAACAATAAAGTCTTAGACTTTGTGTATGAAGATGGAAAAATTTTAGATGTTAGCACAAACTCTGAGTGGAACTATGATGGATTGTCAATATCTGGGGAACTTGAAGGAGAACATCTAAAGCGAATGCCAATTAAACCTGGATTTTGGTTTGAGTGGATTGCATTCCATCCTGAAACTCTAATTTATGGTGATGTGGAATGAAACCACTGGGAAAAGCAGTCCTTGTTGGAATCATCACCATTGCGGTATATCTTATGGTCGTTGTGATTACCACTCCTGCATTGAAACCATTAGATGCGATCAATGCTGCATTTCAACTAAATTCTATCGTAATTATTGGAATGGGGATTGGAATTGGATTGCAAGTTTTTCTCTCAGAAAAAAGTAAACTTCTAGGCTGCAATCTAAATATGAAGAAAAAAACTTTTGGTGGAAATACTGGAAGTACAGCTGCTACTTCCTTTTTCTCCTTTTTTTCTTTGATCCCTTTAGGTTGTTGTGGTTGGTGGTTGTATGCATTATCTTTACTGCCAAGCATCGTAGGAACTGGAATTTCAGCAGTGCTGATTGAACATAGTCAAGTTTTATCTTATGTGGGATTGGCAATAATTTTTGGATTTGCAGGATTGACATCTTACAAACTAAAAAGAGAAGTAAAGTTACAAAAATTCCTTAGTCTATCTTAATTGAGAATGCAAAAAACTCTCCCTTGCTTTTACTCAAGAATTTTGCAATCTTTGCCATAAATCCATATTTTTCATCTCTCATTCTTACTGCATCCTTGGTTTCATTGCCTGTTAAAATTTTTGCAGTGCCTGATATCCATTCTCCCGTGATTTTTCCTTTAACACTGCATAATGCAAATTTTACTTTGAGATTATTTTGAAGACGTTTGACTTTACCTGTATTACTTCTTGTGACTATATACACTAGATCATCTTTGACTACAAACCATACTGGAGTTTGAACTGGTTGATGATTTTTTCTATATGTTTCAAGTGAGATGTATTTTTTTGATTTTATCTCATCTAAACTAAACATGACTGTTTTGATAACTTCTAGAATTAATATCTAGATGGTATGGTAAGTTTTGATTTTGCAGAAGTAATTATTATTAAAATAATTGATATTGCTAAAACCAATGATGCTACAACACCGAATTCTGGTACCACTACTCCTTCATTGATTTCAACTTTAATTGATTTCTTGTACTCTGATGATGTCCCTTGGTTTGCAGTGACAGTATACATGCCATCTTCCTTCCACATTGCTCCGCCTATCTTGATTTCTACATCAAAATCCCCATTCATTCCTGGTGTGACTTGATCAATCGTAATCAAGTTGCCTGTTGGTGATTTAACAATTAATGTAATATCCGTACCGCTATAACTTGTACTTCCTTTGATTTTAATAACATCTGAGCCGTTTTGTGACTCAGCTGCCATGGATATGCCGCTTTTTATTTTTAATTCTCTCTCTACGATTAGTCCTGATTCAATTGACTGAGCAGTTGGATTTCTTGGAATCTCTTGATAGATTACTGTAAATTCAGTTTTAGCAACAACTTTTGTGTCATCATGACTTGCAGTTACAATATGTTTTCCTACATTAAAGCTTGGAATTGGGGGGTTTAGTAATTTTTTGAATTCCCCATTATCGCTAATTGCAACTTGTGGTGCAAAAACTAGTGCACCATCCGGTCCGATAATTCTTAATTTTACTGGTTTGTACTGTGAGACATCAGTAATCTTACCTGTAATCCAAATCGATTCAAGTGCTTTGATCTGAGTATCTGATGTCTGTATTTCTATAGTTGGCTCTGCAAAAGCTAAAGTTGATGCAATTGATGCTGTAAATAATATAAGCAATGAAATCTTTAGCACTTTTTTACTAACTTTTTAGCATATATGAATCGTTTCTTAAAATGAATAGCAATATTCTTATCTTTGAATTCCACTATCTGAGTTTTTCCATTTTCTTAAGATTTTTTTAATTTCTCTATACCCCAAAACTGGAAGAATACAATAAACACATCCTATTTGTGAAATTGAGCAACAACACAAGCACTGACATTTCTCTTTTTCATGATTACATTCTTGGCATTTCATATTTTTTATTCCTTGGCTTTGATCGAAGTTTTGTCTTGCAACATGGACATGTGTTGTCTTCCGTGAAAAAAAACAATGCGCATAATGAACACCATCTCTGACCAATTTTGTAGCGTAGATTATTTGTAAACGAAGTTGATTTTAATCTCTCACACAATCCTTTGCATATCTGAGCCATGAGCGTCTTTGCTCAAAAATCTATTTAAGAAAATTTCCAAATTGTCTAATCTGAAAATTCAACTATTGCATCAATTTCAGTCATTGAATTTAATGGCAAACTGGCTACTCCTACTGCAATCCTTGAATGTTTTCCTTTTTCACCAAATATCTCAAAAAATAAATCTGATGCTGGGTTGATTACTTTGGGCTGTTGAGAAAATTCTGGAACGGAATTTACAAAACCTGATAATCTGACTACTCTTGATACTTTATCTAAATTCCTTAACTCTCTTTTTATTTGCGCTATTATGTTAATTGCACACATTCTTGCTGATTTTTGTGCTATTTCCAAATTGTCATCTGAAACTTTTCCTGTATAGATTACTTTACCATCCTCCATTGGAATTTGTCCTGAAATGAATAACAAATTTCCTGTTCTAATTACTGGTACATATGATCCTGCTGGTGTAGGTGGATTTGGGAGTTTTATTTCTAATAACTTTAATTTTTCTTCAATCATTACGCATTTACACCATATTGTTTGAATTTATTTTTATCTGTATTTTGAATTTTTGATATTTTTTACAGTTTGACTAATTGATTCTTTATTGTTAATCATGAATTGTTTGCTACAAGTACGTTTGATCCAATTAAATGGTATGAAGTTCTTAATAGATTAAAAATCATTTGTTTGAAAATAACTTTTTTGGAACTGTGATGTATGAAACTGACAGAATAGTCGTGGCCACTTAGTTTTCTGATTTATCTATGTACATACGATTGGAAAATTATTTTTTGCTTATTTTTATGTGGATTTTTTCACCTTTGTTGGAATTGTTTTGATATATCGTTCTTGTTTTATATCCTTGTTTTTGAAGACATCTGTCTAAAATTGATACCCATGGTAATGAATGTCCACTGTTCAATTTTGATTCTACTGTGATGTTTTTTGTATTTGCTTCAAAGTCTACATGTCCTGAACATGTGATTTGCATTACTGCATCCATCATCTCAATTATATCATCTAATGATTTTGTTTTGAATGATATGCCATTTTTTTCTAATAGTTTGAGCATATCTGATTCAGAATTTTTTGACTCCATTGTGGAATTTAATATGTATGTTAAACCCATCTCCTCAACTGTTTTAATTATTTTGTAAATATCTTGGGCTTCAGTTTTTGACATATCTGCTAGTGCTTTAGTTTTTACGGAGTTTTTCCAAATATTTGTAAATATTTTTTCCTGATTTGAAGCAAGAATATCGGTAGATGAAAAAATTGCTCCTTTGCCATTATCATTATTTACTAAAAGTAATTCTGTCTCATCAAACATAAAACAATTTTGAGTTATTTCTGATGCTCTGATTTCTATTCCGTCAGGAATCTTTCTATATGATTCAGAACAAATTTGAGTTGGAGGAACAATAATTTTGATGTCTAGATTCCTACATGCAACTGAAACTAATTGCTCTTTACATTCAGCTAATAATCCAAAACCCCACTGATCTGTCATAATTTTAATTGTCGATTTAGATCCCTCGATCATTGTTTGGAGTTGTGGTAAAACATTATTCGTACTGATGTGAAAATATCTTTTCTCTTCTGAACCTCTAGTTTTTCGACTTTCCTCACTGGCTTTTTTTAAGTTAGATACCAGTGAATTCATTGCATTTACCTTGTTTATTTGCTCGTGAATAATTCCATCAAATGCGTCTTCTGGTGCAATTGCAGAACACATAATTGGTTTGCTCTTTGAAATAATGACTAGCTTCTTACTTTCTAATTTTAGCAATGTTGGGTAAATTTTTGTTCTGGGGATCTCTGAATAATAAGCCAATTCACTTGCTGAAATTGACCCCTTTGCAATCAGGGTAACATATGCCTGTGCTTCATATTTGCTTAATCCGAATTCTTCTAAGCTTACTGTTAATACATGCTCATTTACCATAATTTCAATTCATTTGTTATTAGGTAAAATTGAGAGCTAAATTCCTTTATACAAATGCTTAAAAAAAATCGAAATTGTAACTGCAGATATCTGTAACTGTGGTTACTAAAAATATTGTGACATCGCCCTCAAATACAAAATCTAGATGAAAATATTAGTGTGATGATAAATTTAGGTGAAACAGAATATGAAAACATATTTCATTCAGTGACCATTGTTCCCAGATTGTCTTACTCTGCAAACTTACTGTCTGAAATTATGGATTTTTTATCAGAAACGCTAAATGATCTGAAAAAATCTAACTGCAATTTTGTTTTATTTTTTGATGAAACTGACAAAAATCATCTGAATGCAATGGAATTAGAACGAATTTTGACTTTTTGTCTAGACGTGCTCTTAGAAATTAAAAAAAGAATTTCTGCTATTTCTGATATCCACAGCATTCCTGAGGAACTTCCTTCATCTATCTCTATGATTAGAACTATAAGTGCTCAATTGTTTAGCGTTGTCCCTAAATACAGTCAAAGATTGTCTGAATTATCTGTTCATTTAGGGAGTATTGTTTTAGATTCGGCGTCTCTCACAAAAGCAAGATTTGATTTTAGTATATCAAATCATGAATCATCAATGTTTCTTGATGAAGTAAAATTGATGGTGGACTCTAAATTAAGTAAGCAGTATCCTAATGTTGATTTTTTTAAATTATGTAATACTTGATAACACTACCGTCTAAACGAGATTTTACAAAAGATATTCAAAGAATTAAAGGCATATCATTAAAAATTGATAAAAAACTATCCACAGTAAAATCGTCAGATGATACAAAAATTGAAAAACTGAGTCTGGAAGAACTGCATGATTTGGATAAAATTGTTAAACTCGCTGATTTTATGATGTGTAAATACGTCGACAAAAAAGAGATGAGTTCAATTCTAAAGTATTTCACCTCAATTGTATATGAAACTTCTACCTCGCTTGCAGATCTTGATGATGAAATTTCCGAATTAATCATTTCAGCAGAAGACTCTATTAACAAAGTAAAAGATATGCATACAAATATCTCTGGCAAGTCTGATTTTAAGAAGAATTATCTGAACGGTCCTGACTACAACGAAGATGAGACAAGTGCAATTAATTTAACTAATTTTGTTACAGATATTAACACCGTAGAATACCAACAAAATTCTCAAAGACACACTGCGTAGGTAATTAAGATGAGTTTAGCCCCCCAAGAATTAGAAAACACTGCAAGCAAATATGCTTCAGAAGCTATCAAATTTGATTCACAAGGTGCACGGGGAATGGCAATTACTCACTATCAACATGCCATTGATTCTTTGGTAAAACTACTACAATTATACCCGACAAGTAAACTAAATCAAATTTACAAAGATAGATGTAACTCTTATCATAATAGAATTAATGCCTTGCAACAGGCTCATGGTGTAGAGCCTGCAGTAGACCCAAAGGCATCTGCAGAAGAACAAAAGAAATCTGTAGAGAGACAAGAGAATGAAAATGACTTTGAAGATCTTTTAATGAAAGAAAAACCCAATGTTACATGGGATCAAGTAATTGGATTAGAAGATGCAAAAAGTGCTTTACGCGAATCTATTGTTTATCCAACTAAGAGGCCTGATTTGTTTCCTTTAGGTTGGCCAAAGGGTATGTTGCTTTACGGACCACCCGGTACTGGGAAAACAATGCTTGCAGCAGCAACGGCAAATGAGATGGATGGTTACTTTATCAATGTTGATGCATCTTCAATGATGAGTAAATGGTTAGGTGAAGCAGAAAAGAATGTTTCAAAATTATTTGCCATGGCAAGACAATATGCTGAAAAAGAAGGTAAACCTGTTATTTTATTTGTAGATGAAGTAGATTCATTGTTAGGTTCTAGAAATAGTGAAGTAGGTGGAGAAGTTAGAACTAAAAATCAATTTTTAACTGAAATGGATGGTGTGAACGGCAAAGGTAAAGATTTAATGCTTTATGTGATTGGAGCAACCAACAAACCTTGGAGTCTTGATTGGCCTTTTCTTAGAAGATTTCAAAAGAGAATCTATGTTTCTCTTCCAACCCAAGAAGCAAGAGAAAACCTATTTGAGCAATACACTGCACCTCTAAGTAAAAATTATCGAGTAAATAATTCTGAATTGGCTAAACTGTTTGACGGTTATAGTGCAAGCGATATTAAAGATGTCTGCCAAGCTGCTCAGATAAAAACCGTTCATGAAATTTTCAATGCTCCTGATTATCATGAACCAATTGAAGGTGAGGAACCAGTACAGCCCAGAGAGCTTACCACATCTGATTTTAAAGATATTATGGCAAGAAGAAAACCTAGTGTTTCACTAGAAATGATCCGTGCTTATCATAAGTGGAGTGAAGAGTTCCAAGCACTTTAGAATTCAAATATCCGATCTTAGACATTGTACAATTTGTTCTAAATAGTTCTCTTTTGCGATCATTTTTTGATTTTAGTTTTCACATAAAACTTAAATTCACTTTCTAGCGGACTAATCGAGGGTCACAATTACTACAAAGAAATCAAACCACGCAAAAAAGTTTGGAAAGCTGATTTTTGATGATGGAACTGTTCTTGATGGCGAAGGTTTCGGTTATTCTACTACTGCTTTTGGAGAAATTGTATTTAATACTGGAATGGTAGGTTATACTGAAGCCCTTACCGATCCTTCCTACAGCGGTCAAATTCTTACCCTCACATATCCATTAGTTGGAAATTATGGTGTCCCAGACTCGTCTATTAAAGATGATGATGGAATCCCAAAATTCTTTGAATCTGACAAGATTCAAATTCGAGGATTAGTTGTTCATGAACTATCTTTGACTTCGAGTCATTGGAACCTAACTATGACTCTTGATGAATGGCTATATAATGAAAAAATTCCTGGAATCTCCGGCATTGATACTCGTGAATTAACAAAAAAGATTAGAACAGGTGGAGTCATGATGGCAGCACTAGTCGTATCTGATTCTGAAATTAATGTTGAAGAAATTAAAAAACAGCTCAAATCTGCACCTCATTATGATTCTGAACAATTCATGAATGATGTGTCCACAAAACAAGAAAAAGTCTATGGTCATGAAAACCAATCTGTTGTAGTTATTGATACTGGTGCAAAAAATGCAATTATTCGAAATATTCGTGAGATTGGATACAAAGTAATCCGTCTTCCATGGGATACCACATATGAAAAAATAATGTCTTATCATCCAAAAGGTGTTGTCTTAAGTAGCGGTCCAGGTGACCCGCAAAAATGCCCTGACACCATTAATACTGCCAAAAAATTAATTGAAAATAATGTTCCTACACTGGGAATTTGTTTAGGTGCACAAATTATTGGCATTGCCGGAAATACTGATACTTACAAACTAAAGTATGGACATCGTGGACAAAACAAACCTTGTGTCAATTTAGAAAATAATCAAGTTTATGTCACTAGTCAGAATCATGGATATGGAATAACTCCTGAATCTCTTGAAAATTCTGAATTTAATTTATGGTTTACAAATGCAGATGACAAAACAGTCGAAGGAATAAAACATAAAAAACAGAAGTGTATTGCAGTACAATTTCATCCAGAAGCTGCACCTGGTCCTTATGACTGTAAGTTCGTCTTTGAAGAGCTACAACACCTTATGGAGGAAGGAACGTCTGCCAAAGAATGAGTCGTTAAAGAAAATCCTTGTACTTGGAAGTGGGGCAATAAAAATCGGAGAAGCCGGCGAGAGTCGCTAAAACGACCGTCAATTTGACTACTCCGGAAGCCAATGCCTCAAAGCCATACGGGAAGATGGATTAAGTAGTGTTTTAATCAATCCCAACATTGCGACAATTCAGACTGATACACGATTCGCAGATCAAGTGTATCTTCTTCCTGTAAACCAAGAGTATGTGGAATCTATTATCGAAAAAGAAAGACCAGATGGAATTATGCTGGCCTATGGTGGTCAAACCGCTCTTAACTGCGGGGTTAGCCTAGAGGAATCTGGTGTTCTCCAAAAATATAATGTCAAAGTACTTGGAACCCAAATTAAAGGAATTCAAAAAACTGAAGATCGTCAGCTCTTCAAGGATTCCATGAGTGAATGCAGAGTTCCTGTTCTAAAAAGTAAAACTGTTACAAATTTTGATGATGCAAAAAAGGCAGCAGAAGAATTAGTGTATCCTGTAATAGTTCGAGTCGCCTATACCTTGGGTGGACGTGGTGGAGGAGTCGCATATAATGAAATTGAGCTTCATGAAATTGTCGAAAGAGGTTTCAAGGCGAGCATAGTTGGCCAAGTTCTAATTGAAGAATATATTGGACATTGGAAACAAATTGAGTATGAGGTAATGCAAGATTACGATGGAAATAATGTAATTGTTTGTAACATGGAAAACGTTCTATCGATGAAAGCCCACACTGGTGATAATATTGTTGTTGCACCTTCACAAACAATTGATAATCATGAGTATCATATGTTACGTTCTGCCGCATTACGTGCAACCAAACATGTTGGAATTGTTGGAGAATGTAATATCCAATATGCACTTGAACCAAAATCTGATAGATATGTTGCAATCGAAATTAATCCAAGATTATCTCGTTCTTCAGCTCTTGCAAGTAAAGCAACTGGATATCCCCTTGCATACATGTCTGCAAAAATTGGATTGGGTTACAATTTATCTGAACTAGTAAACAGAATCACAAAAAATACTACTGCTTGTTTTGAACCTTCTCTTGATTATATTGTATGCAAACATCCACGATGGGATTTTGAAAAATTTGAACTTGTTAATAGAAGACTTGGCCCAACTATGAAATCCGTTGGCGAAGTTATGGCCATAGGACGTACATTTGAGGAATCATTTCAAAAAGCAATTCGCATGTTAGACATTGGAAATGATGGGCTTGTTCTAAATCGTGCAAATGGAAAAACATACACTGAAGAAGAAATCGAATATGCTCTCTCTCATCACGATGATCATATTATGTATAATGTGGCCATTGCACTAAAAATGGGAATCTCTGTTGAGCGAATTTACAAACTTTCAACAATTGATCCGTGGTTTATTGAAAAAATAAAAAATATTGTAGATGTCGAATCAAAACTAAAAACCTCTGAACTTGACATGGCTCTTCTATGGAAAGCCAAAAAAATGGGATTTTCAGATAGGCAAATTGCCCGTGCTAAAGGATCCATCCCTGATGATATCCGTAATCTACGTAAGAAACTGGGCGTATTGCCATCTGTAAAACAGATTGATACGTTGGCAGCTGAATGGCCTGCGGTAACCAACTATCTTTATCTCACTTATGGTGGTAATTCTCATGATGTTGAGATACCCTCTGATGAAAAAGGAGTTGTTGTGCTAGGAGCAGGCCCCTATAGAATTGGAAGTAGTGTTGAATTTGATTGGGGAACTGTCAACATGGTCTGGGGTTTGCAGGAAAATGGTGAGAAAAGCATCTCTGTTGTTAATTGTAATCCTGAAACAGTATCTACTGACTATGATATTTGTACTAGATTGTATTTTGAAGAATTGACACAAGAAAGAATTTTAGACATTACTGAATTTGAACATCCAAGGGGAATAATCACATGTGTTGGAGGGCAAACCGCAAATAATCTTGCTCCTGGTCTTGCACAACACGGTGTGAATGTTTTAGGAACCAGCGCACATGATGTGGATAGAGCCGAAAACCGTTCCAAGTTTAGTGCAGAGCTTGACAAACTTCACATCCAACAACCACGTTGGCAAGCGTTCTCCAATCTTACTGAGGCAAAAAACTTTGCACAGGAAGTTGAGTTTCCTGTTATTGTTAGGCCCTCTTACGTTCTTTCTGGTGCAGCAATGAAAGTTGTTTGGTCTCCAGACGAATTAAAAACATATGTCAAAGAGGCTACTGATGTTTCCCCTGATCATCCAGTTGTAATTTCAAAATTCATGTTGAATTCCCTTGAAGTGGATGTTGATGGAGTTAGTAATGGAAAAGAAGTTGTTATTGGCGCAATTGTTGAGCATATTGATAGTGCGGGTGTTCATTCTGGGGATGCTATGATGTGTATTCCTCCTTGGAGATTAAGCAACAAAATCATTGAAACAATTAATGAATACACAAAAAAGATTGCTTTAACATTTAATGTTAAAGGCCCATTTAATCTCCAATTTTTGGTTCATGACGATCATGTTTATGTAATTGAACTAAATATCAGAGCCTCACGTTCTATGCCATTTGTGTCAAAATTAGTCAAAACAAATCTTATCTCACTTGCGGCAAAGGCAATAATGGACAAACCACTGCCTAAAATTCCTGAAAATAAATGGCAAAAGATTCACAATTATGGAATTAAAGTCCCGCAATTTTCATTTATGCAACTGGATGGTGCTGACATTGCTCTTGGTGTTGAAATGCAATCAACTGGAGAAGCTGCATGCTTTGGAAATAGCTTCTATGATGCACTATCTAAAGGATTGACCTCTGTCGGCTATAACTTGCCAGACAAAGGGACTGCACTAATCACTGTTGGCGGTGCTCAAAATAAAGAAAAACTTGTTCCATCTATTGCAAAACTCAAACATTTGGGATTCAAAATATTGGCAACAGAACATACTGCTGAATTCTTTGAGGAAAAAGTCGGCCAAATTGAAATTGTGCACAAAATTTCTGAGCCTAAAAGAAAACCAAACATTGCTGATCTTCTTTATGAACGAAAGATTGATTTTATTATTAATATCCCAAGTACATCTACATTGGAAAAATATGTTGGAATGCTAGACGATGAATATCAAATTCGAAGAAAGTCTTTAGAACTTGGAATTCCTGTACTTACAACTATTGAATTAGCAGATTCTTTTGTAAAAACTTTAGAGTGGCTTAAAAATAATAAAACCACTAAAGAACCAATTGAGCCTTATGATACATATGATTAACCTTCTTAAAATCACAGTACTTGTTTAATGATTGATTTATCTCCTAGAATTATTCCATCCAATGATACAATTTTTGCAGACAAAATTTCTAATCTCTCTATAATAGGTGAAATTGATTTTTTATAATATTTTTTGTGTGTCGTATACAAATATCTGTTAAATGATGGGACAATAATTATCTCCAATTCTCCCGACTTTGATGGGAATATTTTTTGTTTTTCTGTTGTTAGTGAAACCCATACTCTCTGTCCACTCATAATTGAATCTTCTTGAAGAAACCTTGGATGTATGTGCCCCATTATGATTTTATTAATATGAGAAAAGTTTTCTGACGGCATTGTATGCCCATGTGTTAGCAGAACATTTTCTTCAACCATTCCTGTAGAACTAATCATGGAAATATTTTCTGGGACTAATTTCTGGATATTTGCATCGTGATTACCTGGAATTAACACCACATCACATTTTTTCCTAATTTCTTTAAAAAACAATGGAACTTCATCCCATTCATTTTTTGTTATGTTTTTGATGCTTGATTTTATGTCTCCTAACAGAATCACTGAATCTGGTTTCTCTGAATCGATAATTTCGGATAATTCCTGAATTGTTTCATTGATTGATGAGTTTTTTCCAATAAAAATCTCGTTTGATTTCAAATCACTCTCAAATCCCAGATGAATATCTGTTATTATGAGATTCTTTTTTCTACCTTCTAAAATTAATGCTGGTTTTGATGGAATGATTCTAGTTTGCAACATCAAAGTTATACTGTACATATCTGATTAAACCCTTATGCACAAAGACTCTGATAGAGTTGAAGTTCTGGTTTCTGAAAAACGTGTTAAGCTACATATCTTTGAACCTAGTCAAAGAAAAATTTGGACTGTAGTAGGAAAAGGTGAAGAATACTGGATTGATCCTACTATAAGTTACTGTTCTTGCCCTGGATTTTATTTTGGCCAGTTAAATGGAAAAATTTCTTGTTATCACCTTGACTCTGCAAGTTTAGCTCAAAAAGAAAACAAGGTTGAAAAAATCATCTTTTCTGATGATGAATTCGCTGATTTTCTTTCAGGATTGATTTCTGATTTGTAATTATCTGTTATTCGAATGTGTTAATTAGTAGAAATTACATTAAAAATCATGGATGAAGAACAACAAAATTCTGAAATTGAGAAAATTGCAAATTTAATGGTACATGATGGAATATCTACTGATGAACAAGATGAAGCAAAATTAGAAAAATATAGAAATCTAATCAAAGAAGATTATGGTCTTGATGATGATTCATCGATGAAATTAGTTTATGAAACACTACTTTACAGAAAATTAAAAAATTCTGATTCGGGTGATATTTTAGAAAAAGGTACTGATTTTGGTGCTGGATTTAGCTGATTACTCTAATTGAATAGTATCAATATCGTCTTTTGAAACACCTTTCCAAAGCCCTATCATCCCTTCTGGTTCTACATCTTCAACTTTGGTGATCTGCTGAATTTTTACATGATCCGGATTTGGAGGCATCCATAACATTGCCATATAATCTCCAACATTTCCAACTTTGTTTGGTAACGCCATGATGACTTTGTCACTTGAGAATCCCTTTGTTGTGAGCGTATTCATTGCTTTTTCTTTAAGATCCATTCGTCCATGTAGGAACAAGTACACGTCTTTTTGGACATCAATTTCTGCCATGAATCAAGTGATTTTTTAAACTAAATCAATCTTTCCTGATCTATAAACTACCAAAAAGGGTTAAATTACAATGGACAAAAATTTTAACTGTGAAAATCTTCACTGTTGGAAGCAAATCGTTTGTTACTAGTTTTCAATTAGCCGGTGTTCCGGGAATTATTTCTGAAACTCCTCAAAAGGCTTTGGATGAAATTAAAAGACTAACTGACGATTCTGATGTTGGGCTGGTTTTGGTAAGTGACGATATAACTGAACCAATTAATGATGAATTGACAGCATTGAGATCTGAAAAATCCACTTTAGTTTTTGCATTGCCTGCAACCGGAAGTGAAAAAACAGATGTTGATTATAGAGTTATGCTGAAAAAGATTCTTGGCGTATGATTGTTTAATCTACTTATATTCAATTCTTTAATGGTTTACCATGAAAACTTCATTTGTTAAAGAGCCTTCCATTATTTCTGTTGATGAAACTGATAAACCATCAATAGGAGACGGTGATGTTTTAGTTCAGATGAATGCTTGTGGGATATGTGGATCCGATTTAGAAAAAGTTTTTGGCCAATATGGTCAACCATCAATGCGTTTAGGACATGAACCCGCTGGAATAATATTGGATATTGGTTCTGAGGTTACTGGATTTAGGATAGGTGATCGTGTTTTTACTCATCATCATGTTCCTTGTTATGATTGTCATTTGTGCAATCATGGAAATGAAACCATGTGTTCAAAATACTATGAAACAAATTTGTCGCCATGTGGACTTTCTGAAGAATATGTTGTTCCGGCATGGAATGTGTCTCATGGTGGTATTTTGAAAATATCTGATTCAATAAGTTTTGAAGAAGCTGCAATGATTGAACCTTTAGCATGTTGCATTAGGGCATGGACAAAATTTCCATATCGTGAAGGTGACTCCGCTGCAATTTTTGGAGTTGGTCCAACTGGTATGATGCATGTAATGCTAGCACATGTAAAAAAATTCTCAAAGATTTTTTGTTTTGATGTTAATGAATTTAGATTGGACTTTGCAAAAAAATTTGACATAACTAATTCAATTAATTCTATGGATGAAAACAGAAAACAAAAAATTATAGATGGTACTCAGGGAAGAGGCGTTGATGTAGCAATTGTAGCTACTAGCAGTCTTAAAGCATTGGAGGATGCAATAGATATAACCCGGAAAGGAGGCTCTGTTATGATGTTTGGAGTCCCATCAAAAGGTGCCCAACTAAATTTGGATATGAATAAAATATACTCTAAAGAAATATCTCTTGTAACTAGTTATGCTGCTTCTGATAAAGATACAAAAGAAGCCCTTGATCTTATAGAATCCTCAAAAATTGATGTTAAACAACTAATCACTCATACTTATTCTATTGATGATTCTCAAAAGGCATTTGATCATGCACGTACAGGTGAGAATGCAATGAAGATAATTATTACAAAATGAGAAAGGCTTAAGAAAGGTATTTCAATTATTCCAAATTCGAAGAGATTTGGATTGGGGATTAAAAAATAGAATTTCTAGTATTATAAAACCGCAAAATAACCGGGCATTAATGTTGGCTGTAGATCATGGGTACTTTCTTGGTCCTACTGAAAAACTAGAGGATCCAAAAAAAGTAATTGCACCACTCTTGAAATACTGTGACTCTTTAATGGTTACAAGAGGAATCCAAAGGGCATGTGTTTCAACAACGACTGATACTCCTATGGTGTTGCGAGTCTCTGGAGGCTCAAGCATTATTGGTGAGGATCTTTCACAGGAAGATATCACAGTATCCATTGAAGACGCAATCAGATTAAATGCTAGTGCCCTTGCAATGTCCATATTTGTTGGTTCAAAATATGAATATCAAACTATTGTTAATCTTGGAAAATTAGTTGGCAAAGCTGAAAAATATGGACTTCCAGTTTTAGCAGTAACTGCAGTTGGAAAAGAACTAGGTAAAGATGCTAGATATCTTTCTTTGGCATGTAGAATAGCTGCTGAACAAGGTGCGCATATTGTAAAAACTTACTATTGTGATAATTTTGAAAAAGTCGTTCAATCATGTCCTGTACCAATTATTGTTGCAGGTGGAAAAAAAATCCCCGAGCGCGATGCATTGCAATTAACATACAACGCAATCAAGGGCGGTGCAGTTGGTGTTGACATGGGAAGAAACATCTGGCAATCAGAACATCCAGTCTCTATGATTAGAGCTGTTAGAGCAATTGTCCATGCAAATCAGAATGTTGATCAAGCATTCAAACTCTATAAAAAATTAGTAAGCGAGGAACCTAAAAAGAAACCCAACTCCCCAAAGAAATCATTCAACCCAAATCAAAAGAAACCCAACTCCCCAAAGAAATCATTCAACCCAAATCAAAAGAAACCTAAAAACCCAAACGCTTCTAAAAACTAACACCTCATCCAATTTTTGATAGATGGATATGCGCGATTTTCCATGTTGGCTGTTTTACTAACACAAATGTGGCCCGTCCAGTTATGATCATGTATTCTCCTGTGTATGCTTTAGTGTCTACTAACATTCCTTTCTGAATCAATTCCATTGCCACTATTGCAGCATCTCCAAAAATGCTAATTTTTGGATTTTTTATCTCATAACTGTAATCTGAAATGCTTACAAATTTTAATTCCTCCAATTCAATGGTGTTTTGATAATTTTTCAAATCATAAGGTGGCAAATCGCTGAAACTAGAAAACTTTGGATCATCAAGATGAATGCTTCTTAATACTGTAAGGTCCTTTGATACTCCTGCCTGAAATAATGTTTCAATAATTTTGATAATTTCTTCATTATCTGTCAAAATAACTCATATTGAATGTGGAAAATATCAGTTTAAGTCTTATGTGTGGCCATACATGAAAAATGATGATTTTTCAGAAAATCTTTATTAATTATCAATTGAATATTTTTATGATTTCTATGAGTAGAAAATTAACAGTAACATTTGAAAAAAATTTATTTTTTGTCGTTCTACTATAAACTGAATAAAATTTACTAGGTTAAAATTATGGAGAGTGATTTAATGAATAAAATGGAAAGCATGACTGGTGCAAAAGCCTTGATGATGGCTATGGAAAAAGAAGGCGTAAAACAAGTATTTGGATTACCTGGAGGTGCAAACCTTCCAATGTATGATGAATTTGCTAGATGCGATATTAGACATATCTTGGTAAGACATGAGCAATCAGCAGCTCATATGGCTGATGGATTTGGTAGAGTTAGCAGAAAACCTGGAGTTTGTTTTGCAACATCTGGACCTGGCGCTACAAACATTTTAACTGGAATTGCAACAGCACAGGCAGATTCTGCGCCAATGATTGCAGTAACGGGACAAGTCCCTGTAGCAATGATTGGCCGAGATGCATTTCAAGAAAGTGATATTATTGGAATGGCAAACCCTGTTGTAAAATATGCATTCCAACCGAGAACAGCTGCTGAAATTCCAGAATCTGTGAAAAAAGGGTTTTTCATTGCAGAAACTGGAAGACCTGGACCTGTATTAATTGACATTCCAAAAGATGTTCAAATAAATGAAGCAGAGATGATATTTCCTGATGAATTCAAAATTCAAGGGTATCACCCTTGGGCTGATCCTGATATTACAAATGTCGAAAAAGCAATTGATATGTTGCTTCATTCAGAAAAACCAATTATCCTAGCTGGTGGTGGAACTATTATTTCATCAGCTTTTGCTGAATTACAGGCAATTGCAGAAGCCTTGATGCTTCCTGTGGTAACCACTTTCAAAGGTAAAGGTGCATTTCCTGAAAATCATCCTTTATCATTAGGTCCAATTGGAATGCATGGCCATGCAGAGGCAAACAAAATGATGGCCGAAGCTGACTGTGTGCTGGCAATAGGGACCAGATTTTCAGATAGATCTGTGGGTACATTTGAAGAATTTGAAAAGAGATTAAAAATTATTCATATGGATGTAGACCCTGCAGAAATTGGAAAGAACCAAACTGCACAAATCGCCGTCGTTGGAGATGTTAGATCTTCTCTTAGAATCATGGTGAAATTACTTTTACAGCGAGCTATCAAAAAAACGGAAGAAACTCCTTGGATTAAACATGTTAAAGAGACTAAATCATACTGGAAAGAAAACTTGAAACTTTATCCTGGTGAAATGGGTGCTGCTAAAATTTTACGTAAACTCCGTGAATTGTTACCTTCAGAGTCTATTGTTACAACCGAAGTAGGGCAACACCAAATGTGGGCATCATTATTCTATGATGTAATTCAACCTGGAACTTTTTTTAGTTCTACTGGTCTTGGTACCATGGGTTGGGGATTTCCTGCAGCTATTGGCGCAAAAGTGGCAAAACCTAATGTTCCTGTAGTTGACATTGCAGGTGACGGTAGTTTTAGTATGACCGAAAATTCTCTTGCAACTGCTGTGTTAGAAGATATTCCTGTGATTGTGTTTCTCTTAAACAACTCTTCCCTGGGAATGGTTGCTCAATGGCAGAGAACTTTCTATAACAGAAGAATGAATGGAGTTGATCAAGGTCATTGTCCTGATTATGTTAAATTAGCAGAATCTTATGGTGCGCAGGGAATACGAGCACAATCTATAGATGAACTTGACAAGGCAATCAAAACTGCTTTGAGTAGTGATGTTGCAACAGTCATTGACATTCCAATTGATCCTGAAGAAGACGTATTGCCATTTGTAGCTCCTGGAACTTCACTTTCGGAAATGATTTTACCATCATAGTGGTGTATCATGTGGGCAATTCTTTCTATTTTAGTTCAAAACAAACCTGGAATCTTGTTTAAGGTAACTCATCTTTTCCGATCTAGAAATTTCAATATTGATAGTATTTCCGTTGGCGTGACTGATAATCCAGATTATTCTAAGATGACTATAACCACATATGGTGACGAAAAACAAGTAGAACAAATCGTAAAACAACTAGATAAAATGATTGATACAGTAAAAGTTGAACAATTGGATGAGCACAAGACAGTATATAGAGAACTTTGTCTTTTTAAGATAAAACTTAGCAATGCTAGTGATAGCATGGAGATTAACAAATTAGCAAATGCGTATGGGGGTAAAGTTCATGATGTAAAGAAGGATTCAATTATGGTTGAACTGACTGCCACTCCCGATCAAATTCATGCCTTTGAGGAATTAGCAAAACCATTTGGAATCATTGACATGGCACGAACTGGAGTTGCTGCTTTACAAAGGGGTGGGGCATGAACGTTAGAATATTTGATACAACATTAAGGGATGGAGAGCAGACCATCGGAGTATCTTTGTCTCCGGATCAAAAATTAATAATCGCAAAAAAACTTGATGAATTAGGCGTTGATGCAATTGAAGCTGGTTTTCCAGTAATTTCAGAAGGTGAATTTAAAGCAGTTAAGATGATTACAGATGAAGGATTATCTTGCGAGATTGCAGGATTAACTAGGACAATCAAGAAAGACATTGATGCTGCAATTGACGCTGGATTAAATTATATTCATACATTCATTGCAACATCTGACATTCACTTAGAGTACAAACTCCAAATGACTAGAGATCAAGCACTTGAAAAAGCAATTGAAGCAGTTGAATATGGAAAATCTCATGGATTGCAAGTCGAATTCTCAGCTGAAGATGCTACGAGAACTGACAGGGAATTCTTGAAAAAAGTATTTGGTGAAGTGGCAAAAGCAGGTGCTGACCGAGTTAACATTCCTGATACTGTGGGATACTGTACTCCTGAATACATGGCAGAAATAACTAGAGATACAGTGGATGCTACAAAACTTCCAGTAAGTGTTCATTGTCATAATGATTTTGGATTAGCAGTTGCAAACTCATTATCTGGAATTCATGCAGGGGCATCATGTGCGCATGTTACAATAAATGGTATTGGTGAACGTGCAGGAAATGCATCGTTAGAAGAACTTTCCATGGCATTGAAATGTTTGCCATATGATCAAAAATACGAAACTAATATCAAATCTGAATTAATTTATGATACGTCCAGATTTATCTCAAAGACTGTTGGTATTATGGTTCAACCAAACAAAGCAATTGTTGGTGCTAATGCATTTGGTCATGAATCTGGCATTCATACACATGGGGTCTTGAGTAATCCTCTCACGTACGAACCTATCAGTCCTGAATTAGTTGGAAGAAAAAGATGGCTCCAAGTTGGAAAACATGCTGGAGTTCATGGAATGAATGCAATGCTTGTTGAATATGGAGTTAAACCTACTGAAGAGCAGTCAAAACAAATCTTAGACAAAGTTAAAGTGTTAGGTGATCAAGGAAAACAAATCACTGATGTAGAGCTACTCTCTATTGCCAGTGATGTTCTAGGAGAAAAAGAACTCAAGAGAATTGTTCAATTAACTGGATTTTCAGTATCAACAGGTATTGGAACAATGCCTTATGCATTTGTAAAACTAAACATTGATGGACAAGATCATATTGGGACTGATTATGGTGTAGGTCCAGTAGATGCTGCATTTAATGCAATTCAAAAGATTACTGGGAAGATTTCAGAAATTAGAATCAAAGATTACGGCTTAGCTTCTATATCTGGTGGTTCTTCTGCATTGTGTGAAGTTACAGTAAAGGTTGAAGATGCACTAGGAAATAAGGTATCTGCAAAATCAGTTGGTGAAGATATTGTAACTACTTCAGTTAAAGCCGTAATTGATGCCATCAATAGAATCATGCTCAAAAAGATGATTCAAGAAAAACAAGTCAACTAAATCCTAAAATTCCCTTCTTTTAACGAAATATTATGTATAAAATCTCGTTGATTACTGGTGATGGGATTGGACCTGAATTAGCCGAATCAGCAATTTCAGTATTAAACACAATTAATGATAAATTTGACTTAAAATTTGAAATCACAAAATTATCTGCTGGAGATAAGGCCCTTGCAGAAACTGGCAATGCGCTACCCTATGAGACAATCAATAAAATCAAACAATCTGACGCGTGCATGAAAGCACCTGTAGGTGAGAGTGCAGCTGATGTGATTGTAGTGTTAAGACGAATGCTTGATCTTTATGCAAATATCAGACCTGCAAAATCATACCCACACATGCCTGCATTACGTGATGATGTTGATATGGTGATTGTTCGAGAAAATACTGAAGATCTTTATACCGGGAAGGAATTCAGTTTAGGAAATTCTGCTGTTGCATTGAGAATAATTTCAGAAAATGCATCAAAACGTATTGCAAAATATGCATTTGAAATTGCCACACAACGAGATGCTGTGAAAAAGGTAACATGTGTTCATAAATCAAATGTTATGCGAATCACTGACGGGTTATTTGCAAAATCATGCACTGAAATATCAAAAGATTATCCTAACATTACATTTGAAGAAATGTATGTAGATGCATGTGCTATGAATTTGATTCGCCAACCTGAAAAATTCGATGTCATAGTTACCACTAATTTATTTGGAGATATTCTATCTGATGAGTCATCTCAGGTTGTTGGGGGATTGGGAATGGCACCAGCTGCAAATATTGGTGATGATTTTGCATTGTTTGAACCTGTTCATGGAGCTGCATTTGACATTGCGGGAAAAAATATTGCAAATCCTTCATCATTTTTACTATCCATTAAAATGATGTTGGATTGGTTGGGAAATAAACACAGTGATTCAAAATGCATTGAGGTTGGGCAAAAATTAGAATCAACAATTTTCAATTTAGTGAAATTAGGTGTTAAAACTAAAGATATTGGTGGAAATATGTCTACTTCTGAATTTACGAAACAAATTACAGATAATATGTAAAATGAGTACGTCCCTCTTTATGAGTAAAATTGTACCTGTGTCTAAAGTGATTCTAGAAAATGATATAAGGTAATATTTTTTGAAGGTTCAAATTTGACTGGGAGCACAACATGTACGGGGTTAGGACAGGCCGGCGAAAATTAACGTGCCCGAAAGAGCACCTGAACAAGATCTTGATAATGACACCTAAGAAATAATTTAAAAGAAATTTTTATCTAAAATAATCATTTGATCTCAAGTTAATCTCAATATGGATTCAAACCTTTAACGACTTGAACCCAAAATTGAGACAAAATACTATCTGAAAGTTACGATACTCAATACTGGGAAAAGTTTTGACTAAACATGATATTTTACTGTTTTTTCATAATCCTATACAAGATTATGAAGTTCTTAATTGTGTGTTCAAGATTAGTTATTTTTCAAAGTCATCAACGGCTTTTTTGTAATCAGAATTATCGGGTCGTAATCTTAATGCTTGTCCAAAACTATGTTTTGCTTTGTCATGTTGTTTCAATCTGTTCAAAGATAAGCCACGATCATACCAAGCCTCAGGGAAGTCATAAGTTATTGCAATCGCTTTATCAAATTCAGATACAGCTTCTTCATGCCTGTTTAGTTTAGATAGTGCAGTTCCTTTTCTATAAAATGAACCAGAAAAATTTGGATTAATCTTCATAGTTAAGTCAAAAACTCTTATTGCATCTTCATATTTCTTGGCGTAGTACAAGGCAAGCCCTTTGTTAAAAATAGCATCCTTATTCTTAGGCTTAATTGCAATCGCTTTATCAAATTCAGATATAGCTTCTTCATGCCTGTTTAGTTTAGATAACGCAACTCCTTTGTTAATGACAGCGTAATAGTGTTTAGGCTTAATTGCAATCGCTTTATCAAATTCAGGTATAGATTCCTTGTATTTTTTTAGTTTAGATAGCACAAAACCTTTGTTATAGATAGATTCTACATGATCAGGCTTAATTGCAATCGCTTTATCAAATTCAGATATAGCTTCTTCATGCCTGTTTAGTTTAGATAACGCAACTCCTTTATCGGCAAAGGCTTCGTAACAGTTTGGATCTTTTGCAATCGCTTTATCAAATTCAGATATGGCCCCAGAATAGTTATGTCTGCTCAGTAAGTCTACACCTTTAACACATATCTCATAAGATACGGATTTCTTTTCAGATTTGATTTTATATATTACATGTAGAATCAATCTCCACAAATATGTGCCACCAGCTACTACAACAAACAATAAAAGAAAAAGAATAGTTATTTTGCCTTCATTAATAATTGAAAGGATCACATCAATCAAAAGAGATACTAGAAAAAATATCAGTACGATAAATCCATTCATTCTTTTACTACGTTTATCCAAGTTGATACCTCTGTATTGTAATATTTGTAATTGCTTCATAGTCAGCTTGTGAATTTTTTCTATATTCCTCAACCAATTTTTTTAAAATACAATTCTTTGTTGTTTTTTGTTTTCGAGATAAAATAATGTTTTTCTCATTCCACAAATTATATTTCCTCAGAGTGATATTTTTACACCTCTACCAAGTGTTAATTTTCTTTCTAACTTTCTAACTAATTGGATGTGTAACCACAATGCAAATCCAATACCTAGAATTATCCCAAAAAAAGCCATCTCTTGAGCTAACCAGTAAAATGAGAGTCCTAAACTCTCAAAAAATAAAGATGACACCAATTGGGGTATGCCAAAAATATGACCCGCAATAAAAAATACAGGAATAACAAAAATCACCGGAAGGAAAGATTCTAAATTAGAATTTCTCACCATCACTCCAATTATAGTCATAATGAGAGAAGTTATTCCAATAATAATCCCAATATCAAAAAAAGGATGGTTTACTTTTTCAGGTCTGAATTCATCCAGATGAACAAGTTTAGAATCAAAAATGTGGGCTTGTGAAGGTGAAGTTATGTTGACATTTAGAGCACTAAACTGAGATAAGTCAAAATCAGATATGGTTATCTGTCTAGTAATGGTCTCCCCTGGTGACATGTCCTTAAGAAAATAGATGTCAAGTTCAGAATTGCTTGCAACTACTCGTCCATTATCTGAGAATAAATTGATGTCAATATATGATGATGCAACTCTGTTAGATTCGTTGATGATCAAAAGTTTTATTGTTGCAGTATCTCCATAAAACCAATTTTCATTGTAAGAAATTTCAAGTTCCTTGATATCAAAATCCCACAATTCTAAACCATTATCTGTTGCAGGATTTTCTGCATTAGCATTTACCGTACCAAAAAATACACTAAAAATGAAAACAAGAATTACCCCATGGTATTTTCTGACAACAAACATTTTATACAAAGTTCACATGAAGTGGTTTCCTGATGTCATAATTTGATACAAGTGACGTGTCCGTGTTATTATCTGCACTGACAACTCTATCAATCATTTTATTTTTCTCTCGTAACCAACATGGATTACAATTTAAAGGATCCAAATCATTCATTTTTTGAATTGTAAATTGATCCTCTACGATTTGTTGGAGTGTTTTTTCTTGTATGTTTCCCATCTCAAAACTTGAATTGCATTTTTGAATGCAGCATGGGTATACCATGCCATTAGCTCCTATACTCCACACAAATTTCTGCATGTGGCATTTTACAAAATCATTGTTTGGACGAGAATACATTTCAACTCGGTAATTATCATATATTACTTCAAAACTTTCACCGTCATACTTTCCCTTGCATTTTGAAAGCAATTTTTTCATATAATTAATTTCATCATTTGAAAACCCCCCATTGCCTGTCTTGTCATAAATCCACGTGAATCGAATATAGTCTACCCCAATTCTCTTGTAAAATTTACAAGACTCTTCAATATCCAATACGTTTAGAGGGGTAATCACAAATGATATTCCTGTTACAATTCTTTTATTTCTAGATTTAATTATATTTTTTATTGAATTGATTCTTTTGTCAAAATCATAGTTTGGAGTTCTGTGTATTTTTTTATGTAAATCTTGGTTTGACGCATCCATAGAAAACCTAATCCAAGTGCAGTTTCTTGCCACCAGTTTTGCCCTAAATTTTGATATGTTTGACCCATTTGTAATAATACCAATTTCAATATTTTTTTTTGCTAAATTTTGTATAAGAGTATCAAATGCAGGCCATAATGTGGGTTCGCCGCCACCAGTCAACTCAATTGTTGGAATGTGGGCTTTTACCATCATTTCAGGTAAAGAATATGCCATTGTAGAATCCAGTTGTGATATTTTACTGCGAATACCAATGGGCCTATGTTCATCAAGATTTTCTCTCTCTTTTTTACCATTAATTTGTAATAGTTTTAGCATCTCATTATTGTAACCATTTTCTTTTCGGGTGGTGCAAAAACTACAATTATCATTGCAAAATGCCTCCAAATCTACCTGAATGCAAGTAGGCGATATTGGTTTATCTTGTCGTATTTTCTTGATTTTTTCTTGATGATGTAATGCTTTTGAATCTTTATAGACTGATGCTATACTGTACAAGTTTTTGTTTGATACTTGTTTTGTTGTTTCCATCTCAAAAAATGAATCATTTTTTTTTGGATGTTTTGATTTTTTATTTTTTGATATAAAACCAAACATGTTACATATATGTAATATGTGATAGATAAATATTGCTACATTTATGTTACATAAATACAATCTAAAGATTTATCTGTTACACATGTGCTACTATATATGAATACAATGACACAGTGGGGAAATGTCCGAATGCCACAAACATTAATCGAAGAAATAGCAGAATATGTGAGAACAGACAACGCAAAGGAGCGTGGATTTACTAATGTGACACAATTTGTCAATAGCATTGTAAGGTACAAACTAGATGAAATACAAAAACAGGGCTATCACATAGTTCTCAGAAATAAACAATCCAACACACATTTGGATTTGGTGATTAGAGAAAACGGTCAAAGTATTCATTGTAAAGAATGCAACAGATCAGATTGTGAACATGTCATGAAAGCCACCACGGATCCAGACGTATTGGAAGTTCTTAAGAAAAATGGCTTTTCATTACCAAGAAAGTCTAAACAAAAGAAAAAAAGTATTGTGCCGGATCTTATTACAAAATCTAAATGATTCGTTAAATCTTAAATAGTATTTTTACATGTTACATATATGAATCAAATTATATTTTTCGTTTTTGTAATAATTCTTTTTTTTGGTTCACAAGATGTTTTAGGTTTTGAAGATATTGAGATAAGAAATAATCAAGATGATAAGGAGGAAAAAGATCTAAAACATCCACATTCTATTGACTACGATATCTATAATCCTAGGCAGGTCGTTTTTAACAATGATTTGCTCTACATCCTAGAGTCTGGAAAGAGTTTTCCAAAAATTGCAGTATTCGATGAGCAAGGTAACCTTGTGAGAACCATTGGAGAAGGATATCTTAACAATGCTGATATTTTTACTTTTCATAATGACATGCTCTATGTTGAGAATAATCAAAACATATTGGTATTTGATGAACAAGGTAACCTTGTGAGAACCATTGGAGAGGGATATAATCTTTCATCTTATTTTATTTTTCACAATGATTTGCTCTATGTAATTGAATTATGGAATGATCATATTCTTGTATTTAATCATGATGGAGATTTTGTGAGAACCATCGGAGAAGGCCAGATAGACTCATTTCCTTATTTTGTAAAGATTCACAATGATTTACTCTACGTAGCAGAACAATACAAATCTACAATCACCGTACTTGATGAGCAAGGTAATTTTGTGAGAACCATTGGAGAGGGACATTTATCTAATCCATCTTATTCTTTTATTTTTCACAATGATTTACTCTATGTTGAAAATAATCAAAACATATGGGTATTTGATGAGCAAGGTAACCTTGTGAGAACCATTGGAGAGGGACTAATATCAACTGTAGGTTCAATGATGTTTCATAATGATCATCTATACATAATTGAAACAATTAAAGAAGACGGATGGCTTTCCATGGATTCAGACAGTATAATCACAGTATTTGATGAGCAAGGTAATTTTGTGAGAACCATTGGAGAGGGACATCTCGGAGTATACAGTAGTTTTGTTTTTAACAATGACATGCTCTACGTAGCAGAACAATACAAATCTACAATCACCGTACTTGATGAGCAAGGTAATTTTGTGAGAACCATCGGAGAAGGCCATCTTGACGATGTTACTATTTTTACTTTTCATAAGGACTTGCTCTATGTCGCAGGACATCAATATAGTATTGACTCAAAAATATCAGTGTTTGATGTTGAGGGTAAATTTGTAAAAAATATTTGGGAAGCAATTAGAACTTCACCATTTCATTTTACTTTTCACAATGATGATCTGTATGTGATGGAATCTATGCGTGATGGAAACGGCAAGATATCTGTTATTAATGAAAACGGATTACTTGTGAACGAGATTGGGAATGGACGTATATCTGATGCTGACCATATGGTTTTTCATGATAATTTACTTTATGTGTCAGGTCGTGACAATAACGACAAGTACAACATATCAGTATTCAATCCTGATGGGAGCTTCGTGAGAACCATCGGAGAAGGACACGTAGGAGTAGATTCTCATTTAATAATTTACGATGAGATGGTATATCTTGCAAGTATCGGAAAGCACAAAGTCTCGGTGTTTGATACGGAGGGTAATTTTGTGAGAACCATCGGAGAAGGCCAGATAGGTTCATTTCCTTATTTTGTAAAGATTCACAATGATTTACTCTATGTGATGGAATCTATTCCAAAAAATGGATCTCTTTCCATGGATTCAGACAGTAGAATCTCGGTGTTTGATACGGAGGGTAATTTTGTGAGAACCATCGGAGAAGGATTGTTAGAGGGTTCGGTAGTTCATCTGTCGTTTTATGAGAATTTGCTTTATGTTGCAGGTGTTAATAATGATCGTGTCTTTGTATTTGACATCAATGGCAATCCATTAGGGACTATTTTAAATGAACAAGTAAAATATCCTGCATTTTTGATCTTTGAAGATGATTTACTTTATGTATCTGAAGTATGGAATGATCATATCTCAGTATTTGATTTCCCTAGTTTAATTATCAATCCCATATTGCCTGTTGAAAAAATTAAACAGTCAAATGAAATTACAAAACAAAAGAATTCTCAATCATTGGAGGAGGAAGAGTCAAACCAGAATCCTTCCGAATTTACTGCAATTGTAAACCCAATTCCAGATGATTCATCAAAACCTGTTTCGTTTAATAATCCATGGACCACACTAAAAATTGAGCCAGACATCTTGAATAACCTAGAACTTGTGGAAAAAACAATTACTGAGACATCCGTGTGGATAATTCCATTAATTACACTTCCCGTAATATGGAAATATTACAAGTACAAAAAACAACAAGACATTTTATTAAGATCCAGATGAATGTAATTTCATAAAATTAGATCAATTCAATAGATGCGCCCAAAATTATACCCAAGTTGATAGGTGAATCCCATCCGATTCGAACCTAATGTGAAGGAATCAAAACTAATTAGACAATACTCTTCGAGAGCATAACATCAATCACTTAACTTTAACAATGAAATTAATTTAATTTTGATTTTATCAGATATTTTTTCAATTTCTTGATTCTTGATTCTCTCTTTCACATTCCAGAGGGTTGTTCTGTTAATTCCAAATTTTATGACATCCTTAGGTTCCAAATCCAAAATTTTATCCATGTTTTCTTTAAACTCTCTATCTACTCTTTCAGGGTCATCATAGAATTCATAGCTGAACTCATCCAATCCAAACGGCTCGTTGAGAACATCACTTTCTTTTCCAATGTGTTTGATATCACTTACAACCACATGTTTTCTCTCTAGAACTCCGACATCTCCATCAAATTTTGATTCAGGATGTCTGAGATACTCATCAAACGTGTCCCAAAACGACTTCCAGTATTCTTTTCCTCTCAGTTTTTTACTGTTTTTGGTATTGTAATCAATAAAATCATCAAACACAGCATCCTTGACAAATTTTTGAAATGGTGCTAATGGTTTGATTTGCTCCCCCGTCTCTTCATCCGCCATGTTGCTAAATCCTACAATACAAAAGTTGGATGGTTTTATCTGAGAATGGTAATCCTTTCCCTCATTGAAATCTTTGATTCGGTTTAGAACCGTTGGTGTCGATATGCCAAGTTTTTGAATTGCATACTTGTTATCATATTTTTCATATAGTTTCTCAATTGTTATTTTTTTGTAATCTAGATCAAGTATGTCTTTCCAGATTTGAATATGCCAAGCAACTTGTTTTTTGTCATCATAGTTTGATAACGGGTCTAACAAATGTCCCAATCCATGCGCGGAATATTTTTCTTCATCAATGATTACATCTCCTGTCTTTTCATCTATTGTATACAGACAGTATCTTTTTGCAGATATTCCATAGAACCAGACATTTGATTTTTCAAGCTTGAAAATATCTGCATCAAAATCATAAGGGTTCAAATTTGCAAAGAAGTCCTGTACTTCTTTTGTATATTGTGGGGGAATTGCCATAGAATCTGTATCACAATATGCATGTGTAACACCGTGTCTTGCCAATAACACTTCAGTTGCTGCAAGCAACAATCTTGATGCAGAGGTTATAGATACTGCAATTATCGGATTGAACATGAAACCTGGCTTTTCAATCTTGTCTTTCTTTTGTTTGAAATTTACAAGACCATGCACATCAACAGGTATTTGATTTCTGTCTAGTGTGGTAATCTCTACAAATATCCCATAGCTGATTGCATTTGTTATGATCTTGACTACCTGCTGTTTTCTGTCATGGTATTTGTATTCTGAATCGTCTTTGTCAAATCTGTTACGTTTTTCCTGTATCTGCTTTCTGTACTGAATAAGTTCCTTGAACAAATCCTGTGAGTATGGGTCTATCTTGATGCCATGAATGTCAATTTCCTTCAGACCTTTTTGCGGAGGACCTGCAACAAATCTTAGCACCTTGAGAATCTTTGGAGTCCTTCCAGTGTATAGTTTTGAGGCTATAATGTCTGCCAGGCTGTACCAGAGAGGAATCTTGGATGTTACTGAAGAAATTCCGATATTCCAGGCGTGTCTGTCTCCGTATTGGGCCCTGAGAGGTAATACGTCATCTTCTGGCATCACCTGAACTATGGCCTGAAATTGCTTCCAGTTGTCTTTGTTCTGAAGGTCTTCTAAAGTGAAGTCATCTACAAAATTTCTAATTTCATCTGTTGCATCCTTGTAATCAATACTTTCGGCAATTACAAACTTCCAAAGATCTTGCAATGTGCAAACTGTAGGATACATGCTAAGAAAGTCAAGCAAGTCAACCTTGGTGGGAGTCTTTCTGATTTTACATTCAGTTCTTCCACCAAAATAACCGGTCATCGTGTTTCCGATTACTTCATCTGAGAACTCTGGATTCTTTTCCTTAAATGACTTCATTCCCATCTGTTTTAGAAACTCCTTTCCAATTGATGCAGGAGTGTATGCCTTTGTGATTGGAATGTTTAGTTTGAAAGTTTCAAATTCATCTTTTACATTTTTGTAAAGAGAATATGTTGCATTGACATCTGCAATACAGTACTCTATGTGCTCTGGCGTTACCTTTCCATATTCGGTTGTTTTTTGTTTTTGGTATTCTGTTTTGTATGCCTTGCATGCAGATTCCAGCGTATGTTTTTTATCTGTCAATGCATGTACTGACATTCTAAGATCAAGAAAATTTCCTCTAAAGTAATTCTCATTATTTTTTAACTTGTATTGTTTCTGAGCATCAACTGTGCTTCCCCAATTTATAAAAGACAGTGTAGATGATATGTGATTTATGATTAATCTAGGATAGTGTTTCTCCTCAGATAATACCATTGAGAATCCACCTTGATTTGCAAGTTTGCCTTCAGTTGCCCTTAACGCAATTCTTGTGATGTCAAAGGGGAGATTAAATCCGACACACAGAGTTTGCAAGTCAAACACTTCGGTAAGAAACACTTTTCTGAACTCGTCAAGAGTGTAAAGTTCAATATTATTCTGAGCAGAATATTTTTCTAGAATCTCTTGTTCTTTTGTAGTTACTATGACAGGATCATAAAAAATTCCAGACACATCCAGTCGGGTATTATTATAAACAGCAAAGTAACCAAATGTCATGTTCTGGTACAGGTCAGTTCTAGTTTCCGTATCAAACACCAAAACTCTCTCAAATGACGAATTATTTGCAAAGTTAGTACGGGCAGGCCTCTTTTTGCCCTCCAAGACTGGAACTGTATAGGCACGGATGGCGGCGATTTCCTTCTCAGTCATGTCATATTGCACCTGAAAGCATCTGATCTGAAATCGACCTCAAATTATGACCCACCAGTATCAACAAGTCAGACATTCCCCTCAAAAGAAATGCCGTCATTGCCTTCTTAGGCTTTTCCTTATCATACCACCCTTCTGGCCAACTTTTCATTTGCTTTCTTGATAATTTTCCGTGGCAATTGCGACAGAGAGATACCAAAACAATGCTGTTTGATTGGGCACCAACATGATGATACTCCAAGTCAAATGGATCATCATGTCCGCATGCCAAACAGATTCCTTGCCCGAGACAAAATTTCTCTGTCCAATCTTTTTCTTCTTTTCTATGTTTGAGGCCATCAAAATATTCTGTTTTTTTCATTTTACTTATTTGCCTCCATATATTGAGAAAAACTCTGACTCTTCTCTTCTTTGTGCAATATCTTGTAACTTTTTCAAGTTTGTCTCAAACTTGTGAATCTTTCCTTTGGAATCTTTAATAGATTTGTTCTCAAAGTTCTTCATTGCGTCTGCTTGTCCCTGATTTAGTCTTCTGCCAACTGCTCCATGATATTTTGCAATCTCTGCTGCTCTCTTATTGCCTCTAACCTGTACCCAAATCTCTTTTCCATTTTGGTACATTCTGATTTTTCTTGGGAGGTTATCGTTTTGTTTTGCAATGATTCTGTTTGACTTTTTTTGAATAACTGAACCAAGATGTCGTTTGACTGTCTTTGAAGAAATGCCAACAGTCTTCGATGCTTTTGTCAGAGTCATTTTCTGTTTCCTCATCAATTGCAACACTTCAAGGGAATCTTCGTATTTGGAAATTTGTTTTGGAGTGATCTTGTCCAAATCCTTTATCCTTCTCTTTTTATTTGAAGAAGAAGAGGAAGTTGTTCTCTTCATTGTTCTTCCTCCTCTTCTTTTTTGTATGGTTTAATGACTAGCTCATTTTCTTTGCCCATGGTCATTTCCACATAGTCTCCTGCTTCAAGCCCGGCTATTGTTAGCCAAAAAAGGGGCAAGGTCACAAGTCGACTGTAATCCTTTTTGAGGATTTTTTTCAGTTTGCTTTTTGCATCCATGGTATTAGTATAGATAATACAGCACATAGTGATTTATGAATTAAAAATAATACCTACCTTATAGGCATAAATTATGCCTATTTATATCATTTATTGGTAATTTAATAATAATATACCATGGTAAATTTAAACAATAAATAACACGCTATACAATAAATTAAAAGTGGAAAAACCAATTACCATTCCAGATAGAAGAAATCCAGGTGACAAATTTCCAAAAAATTTTGTTAAAATTGCAATCTTACGATATGTATCTGATGTTGAAAGATCAGCCACAGAAATCTATGATTACATGGAAGTGGTGTTCAATGTCAAAGAAACAAGAGGGATAAGAGGTCATCTCAGCTGGCTTGTGGATGATAATTATTTAGAAAAAAGAGTAAAAAGTGGAATAGGAAGTTATTTCAAATGGAAGAAAACACTAGAGTCATTTAAAAAAATAGTGTTATTTTTGGAAACAAATGATTTGTCATTGAGAAAAGTTGAAATACAAAATGCAAAGTTTATAGATTTTGATTCGGTTAAAGTTAAGGTTCCAAAGAGATTACAAAAAAAACTAAAAACAAAAGAGTTGAAATTTCCATACCATTTACCTATCGGTTCAGAAATGAATTATTTGGATACATTATCAAACTTTGAAAAACCAATCGACATTGCAAGGTATTGGTACAACACCGAATACACTGAATCATTTTTAAATAAAAAAACCATAGCACACTTTCTTAACAAATCTTATAAATTATTTTTAAAAGACAAAGAGGTGCAATCACATTCTAAACAATATCACTTCAAGATGGACAAACATTATTTCAGACACATTACTTTTTTCAAATATGACGATGAAGTTATAGTAACTCTATTACATTATTCTCCAAGTCTGGTATTGCACATGATTGACTTAGATAATAAATACAAAAAATATGCAAAAGAACCAATCATTCTTCGTGATTTTGTTTTTGAAATGGTGTTAAAGGATTTGGAGGAGAGGGCGTTTATACCACTTCGTATGCCAACTACAATAGCGCGAGGATTCAAGAAGGTGTTTGCAAAAGATGGCAGATTTGCAGGATTAGACATGCGGCTTGTTTCAGCCCTAGAAAACCCACATGACAATCAGGCATTTACAATGGCCTATGATGAATGGCCAGGACGTGTACTTTACAAATCAGAAAATAATGCTTCCAAACCAAAGGAAAAAGGAAAATCTCTCAGGACACCTAAACGAAGAAAACTTGTCAGAAGATCTGTAGAAACTGAAGAAGAGGACGATGAATAATGAATTCACTGTTAATTTCGGGTTTTGGAACGTCAATTTATGTGGAAAAAAGAAAACTAACTGTATACAACAAGATAGAGGGCAAAAAAGATGAATTTTACCCTCATAAAATTACCTATGATGGGATAATCATAGACGGTCATACTGGCAACATCACGTTTGAGGCAATGCGGTGGCTCTCAAAGCACAACATCAATTTGACATTATTGAATTGGAATGGTCAGATATTGGCAAATGTAATGCCTGAGCAGCCAAAATCAGGCAAATTGCGAATAAAACAATATCAAAAATACCTTGATTCTCAAATGAGATTTGAGATTGCCTTGAACATTGTACAGGTCAAGGTAAAACAGTCACTCAATTTGCTTGAAGAATTATCTGAATTTTATGAATCCATAGACATAGTCGACATTAGAAAATCTGTGGAAAAAGAAGACTTGTTTTTGTTAAAAATCATGAAAAACAGTGAGAATCAAGACATTTCCAAATCTATCAAGCAACTGATGACATACGAGGGAAGAATTGCAGGGATTTATTTGGAGAATCTTACTGCAATATTCAATCAACTAAATCCAGAGTTTAATTTCACGGGAAGAAAGAACAAGACAAATTCAAGAAACTATAATGCTTCAGATGAGATTAATGCTTTATTGAATTATGGCTATGCTATTTTGGAATCTGAAATCAGAAAGGCAATTAATTCAGTAGGATTGGATTATTCCATCGGATTTCTGCATGAGGTTAATCAGAGTAGAACACCATTAGTATATGATATTCAGGAATTATTTAGATGGATAATTGATGTTTCTGTAATTCAATTATTAGAAGAAAAGAAGATCAAGAAATCTGATTTTATTATTACAGAAAATTACCATACCAGATTAGGTGAAAATGTTGCTAAGATGTTAATTGAAAAAATAAATTCAAACTTTAATGCTAGATATAATTATAAAAATCAAAAGAATTATTCATATCAGATTATACTTCAAGACAATCTACAGCAATTATCTAATTTCATTTCTGATAAAAAGAAAGAACTTGAAACTAACATTCCAACAATGACTCTTGATCGAGAAGATAATTTGAAATTAAGAGAAAAGATATTGAGTATGAATGAGTCTGAAAGAAAAAGATTAGGAATCAACAAATCCACATTATGGTATATAAAAAATAATTTAAAAAAAGGAAAAACAGTCGGTATCTACGACAAGGTTTTTTCAAAAATTCAAACTTTGCAGTAGAATTATTTGAAAAGTTTTTGAATTTAACTTCTGTAGAGTCATCGACAAAATCTTGTGGAAACTCTTGTCGATTCTGTAGAGTCATCGACAAAATCTTGTGGAAACTCTTGTCGATTCTGTAGAGTCATCGACAAAATCTTGTGGAAACTCTTGTC
>JAOUNB010000107.1 GCA_029881195.1 Candidatus Nitrosopumilus sp. | reverse complement strand
ACAATCGTTCCATTAACTCATTAGAAATTTCATAATCTTCCAAAGACAGTTTAATGATTGGATGAACGATAGTTATTTCATAAGAATCAGAAAACGGAGGATAGGTAATGGCAATTCTATAATCATTGTATTGGATTACAGATGCACCGGTCTTAGATATTTCAACAGTACTCGAATCAGACACACTTGCAATATCAAGTATTTGTGATGAAATCATCTGCAGATAAGATTTTGTAAGAATCTTATCATTGATTGGAGTTAACGAAAAAGATCCAGGCATTCCTTTTTTTGCCAATGGGAATTGATTTTCTTTAAGATGAATACTCATAGTTTCAGAATCAAAGAATTTTAAAAATTCTAATTTTTCATCTTTCATCTTAGTTTTAAGAAATACAGTCGAAACACCTTCAGCTTGTGCAACTAAATGTTGTAAAGTATCTGAAGTGTAAAGAACAGCATCATTTTGTTTTGCCATATCAGATATTAGTGCATCAATTCTACCACTAGTAGCAAACTGGATATCATCTGTAGAAGGGTGAGGGCCTGCAATAACAATCTCCAATCCAAAACTTCCAGATAGTTCGTGGAGTTTTCTGATTTTTTCTAGACCAACGAATCCCTGTTCTTTTTTATTTGAAGCCTGGGATTGTAACTCATCAAGTACGGCTTGAGGAATAATGATTTGAGAATTTCTAATTGAGCCAATTTCTATCTGTGCAATTAGCTCACCATTAATTATTACGCTAGTATCAGCTACTATTTTTGACAAGTTTTCTAATCATTTCTTCTAGATTTATTCCCTAAATTACTTTCTAAATTACTTCAATAAAATCTAAGCAAAATTAAAATCAAAGGAATTTGAAATGTAAAAAGATGTAACTCATTAACACGATTCTAAAGTATTTTTAATCATAACTATGAATAGTTAAAATTATTTTCATGTTAGGATCATATGACATAATTCTTTTGTCATAGTAGAATTCATCTTTTTTGAGGATATGGTCAGACTATTTCATTGGTAAATGGATTACAATTAGTTATCGGGAAATACCCTGTGAAGTGAAATTAGGAGGGAGAATTTCACTTTAACTTTTAGAATCAATCAAATCATAAAATCAGGAAAAATCCTACTTAAAGAAAACAAACTCTAAGAGTTAAAATTTCTCACTCTCTAAAAAAAATGCATATTTTCAAAGAATAATCATGGAACAAGTACAAAAAAACGAGGAATTTTATAAAAATTGTATCGAATATTTTGAATTTTTGCGAAAGAAAGGCACTGTAGATTATGAGTTCGAGGATGAGTATTATTTCACCATGCCTGCAATTTCAAATCACTAAACACCAGAAGATTTACGAGGTTCTTTAATTTTAATAAATCATGAATGCAATATTGCAAGATCTAGCAGACAGCGGGATCAAGTATGCTATTAAAGCTGGAGTTCAATATTGTGACATAAGGGCTGAACATCAAGAAAAGAAATCAATACACATAGAGAATAATGAAATAGAAGACGTCAAAACATCAATGGATTCAGGTTTAGGGATCAGACTAATCAAAGATGGAGCATGGAGTTTTTGTTCACTTACAAATCCAAAATCATTTGACGAAATTAAAGAAAAAATCAACCAGACAATAAAAATTTCGTCTTACCGTACGAAAAATAAAAATAAAATAGATCAGTATCCAAATCCAACAAAAAGTATCAAAATTGATTTTCCAGTTTTAAAAAAACCATCGATTGAGGAATTAATTACAATTGGGTTAGAATGTAGCAAAATTATTTTAGATACACCACGAATCATCAAATCAATTATCAATCCGTGGTACACAGTGAACTCAAAATATTTTGTAAATAGTGAAGGCTCCAAAATTGAACAGAATTTTACAGATGTTGTGACAGATATGATTGCATTGGCACATGAATCAGGAATTACTCAATCAATAAATGTTACAGAAGGGGGAAGAGGAGGATTAGAACAAATTACAAGTGAAGACATAATTCAAAAGAAAGCTAAAGATATTTCCCAAAAAGCATCAGAATTGATTTCAGCAAAATCTGCCAAAGAAGAGTACACAACAGTGGTGATGAATCCAGACTTTGTATCATTGCTTACACATGAAATACTAGGCCACCCATCAGAAGCAGACAGAGTGTTAGGAAAAGAAATGGCATGGGCAGGAGGCTCTTGGTGGAAAGGAAAAATTGGAGAAAAAATAGGTTCAGAGAATCTAAATGTGTTTGATGATCCCACCATCAAAGAAAGTTTAGGATGGTATTATTTTGATGATGAGGGAACCGAGGGCAAAAAAACTACGCTTGTTGAAAATGGAATTTTAAAAAATCACATGCAAAACAGAGAAACTGCTCAAATTTTTAACACCATGCCCACTGGGAATATGAGAGCTACAAACTATCGATTCATGCCTTTGATTCGTATGGCATGTACATGTATCGGAAATGGAGATAGAAATGTAAATGAAATAATCAAAGAAGTGAAAAATGGATACCTAATTTCAGACATGAAAATTCCATCAATAGATATGAAACGATACAATTGGAGTATTTCTTGTCAATACGCACAAAAAATTGAAAATGGTGAAATTACGGATTTGTTAAGAGATGTTATTGTGATGGGAACAGCGCCAGAATTTTTTGAATCGATCGATGCTTGTGGGAATGACTTTACAGTTAGACCAATAACCAATTGTGGTAAAGGAGATCCTATGCAATCAATGATTATGGGAAATGGTGGACCAACAATTCGTGGTGTTGCAACAGTGAAGAGTGTAAACTAAAATGAAACAAGAATTAGAAACAATAAAACAAAATGTCATAAATTGTACAAAGTGTGATCTTTGTAAGACTAGAATCAATTCAGTTCCAGGAAAAGGGAATTTTCAATCGGATGTAATTTTTGTTGGTGAGGCACCTGGAAGAAATGAAGATAAAGACGGTGAACCATTTGTCGGAATTGCAGGAAAAAAACTATCAATAGCACTTGATGAAGCAGGGATTTCTAGAGAATCAATATACATTACAAATGTTGTAAAGTGCAGACCTCCAAAAAATAGAGTTCCAAATACAGATGAGAGAAACACATGTCAAGAATATCTAAAACAAGAAATTTCAATTATCAAACCAAAGATAATTTGTATTTTAGGAAATACCGCATTTAGTTCAATTTTAGGAGGTTCTGAAATAACAAAATTCAGAGGAAAAATAGTTAGAAAAAACAACCAATTATATTTTCTCACGATTCATCCTGCAGCAACAATATACAACCAAGAACTAATTGATGTATTAAAGAAAGACATCATAAAACTGTTTGAAAACATAAGAGAAATAAAAAATGGGAAAGAAATTATCGTAGACATAGAATATGATCCCTAGAGAATTTTACAACAAAGATACAGTAATAGTAGCAAGAAATATTTTGGGAAAAAGAATAGTTAGAAAAATTAAAGGGACGGTGATGACAGGGATCATTATTGAAACTGAAGCATATAGACATGCGGATGACCCTGCAAGCCATGCATTTTCTAAGCAGACAGAAAGAAACAAAGCAATGTTTGAGGAAGTTGGACACGCATATATCTATTTTACATATGGAATGCATTATTGTTTTAATGTAGTTGCAAGACATCCAAAAAGCAAAGCAGGAGCAGTTTTAATTCGTGCAATAGAGCCTGAAAAAGGAATTAAAAGAATTCAGAAAAACAGAGGAACAGTAAACTTGAAAAATCTTACTAATGGGCCTGCTAAATTAACACAGGCACT
>JAOUNB010000106.1 GCA_029881195.1 Candidatus Nitrosopumilus sp. | reverse complement strand
TTCTTATGCAAGTGGTAGGTTAGACATCTTATGATAACTATTCTTGAAAATAAAACCTGTCAAACTTTTCATGCATTTTTCTGATTTGTTTTCTGCAGACAAGCCAATATTCACGATATTCTTCATCATTCATGGACCTTCCATGTTTGGAGTAAAACCATGAAATAAAATCCTCCTCAATGCTGCCAAAGAGATAGCCCAGATGTAAATACTCAGAATTATCAATATTGTATTGTCGATGTGGTCTCAATTCATCCCATCTGGCACAAAGTCCATCAAATGACTCTAGTGCACCATCAAGTAACTTCTCCAAATGTTGTTTTGTTTCATCATCAAGTGTCATTGCTATTCATCTAAATTCAAACTAATTATGACTAAAATAAGAATGTCAAACTTGAAAATTGTGACTTTGCTAATATGTCGCGATATCCATAATATCACATGCCCAAAAGAACAAAAAAAGAATTAGAAGTGGATTGGAAGAAACTAGAACACGGAGAATGAATGAAGAAGAACATCAACTTGATCTCAAAAAAGGATACGAATAAGATGAAGAATCCGAAGATTGATTGTTAAAAAAGTCATGACTGAATACAATTACCGTTCTTCATTAAAGAACAAAGAATTTCTAGTTTTACGACAATTATGTGATGATTCAATTTCTTTAACTGTAAAAGAAAAATTGGAACAAGAACTTAAAGAAGTTCGTAGGGAAATTAAAAGACAAGGTTGAACATTCTCAAAATTATTTTAGACTGAACAAGACATAGGAAAAGTCCTCTAAATCACTGAGTAAATATAATTTCAATTAGCGAGTCTTCAATATTATTTCCAGGGATCAGATTCCTCATTCCATGATTCTGCACTTTTTGAGGATTCATCTACAGGTTTACTACTTTTGATATCTGCTAAAGGAAATATTTCATGAATTTCTGCCCGAAAAAGATGTCACAACGCAGGCTACTGAATCTACTGTAATTGCAACTATCTCGCTGGGTAGAGATTTTGATGATCATGAATATTAGAAAAATTATTGGTTGAGAATTAACTCAACTTCTGTATTCCCATCATTGTATCTGCTTTGAATCCCTTTGATTTTGCTTTTGTACAGGAAGAGTTTTTTTCCTTCGTCAGTAATCATACCTGTTGTTTTAAGTAGGTTGTTGTCGTGAAGTGTCTGAATTCTTCTGTACACTGTACTCATTGGGATTCTCGCCTCGGCTGTTATCTCTATTGCTGATTTTGGTTTATGCATAGTTGATTCTATGATTGCTCTACAATACTTGTCTGATAAAATTTCAAGTATGCAATTCTTTTTTTCTGTTTCTTCAATCTTGAAGGTTTGTTGTAATGTTTGCATGTATTAATTTAGTAGTAATTTGATATAATTACTCAGTATACACTGTGTTACAAAAATTCATTATTCTGAAGATTCAAGCTTGCTACTAGGATTAATAATTTTAATTTCAGTTGCAATCTATGAGAGAAGACAGGCTTTTCAATTCTTTGGCGGAGGTAAATAATCTACCCTAAGTTTTTGCAGTTTTGATTAAAATCTGATTAGACATAATCAGAAAGATCTTGATATTTTTATTTCCAAGTTTATTTGGATTAGTTATTATTGCATAATTTTGAGTGTTTTTGTGATTAATCCTGCTCTGTTTCTGATTGTAACATCACTTATGCCTGATTCCACTGAAAATTTCTTTTGACTGATTTTTTCACCATTCATTATACATGCAATATACAATGAGGCAGCAGCTTGTCCCACAGGATGTTTTCCACCAGTAATCTGTTCTTCTTCACACCGTTTTAGTATCTCAAATGCATCTCGCTTGGTTTTTTCTTTTAGATTCATGTTGTTTGAGATTTTTGAGATAAACGAAGTAATATCATACTGGTTAAGATGTAATTCAAGCTTTTTGATCATGGTTCTCAAATCTCGGGAAAGTATCCTTCTTTCAACATTTCCAGCATCAGCCATATCGTCTAATGTTCTTGGAATGTTGTGTTCTCTGCATGCGGCATATAAGGATGCTGAAACCAGAGAAACTGTGGTTCTTCCTCGGGTGAGTTTTGCATTTACTGCCTTCCTATAGATATACGCTGCAGTCTCAACCACATTATTTGGAATTCCTAATTTTGTTTTCATCGCGTTCATTAAAGTAAATGCCTTGCTCAATGTAGCAGTCTGTCTTGACTTGCTTCTCTGATCCCACATTCGTAATCTGTTAAATTCATATTTTGTTTTACCTGATACTGCTTTTCCAGTTGAATCTTTGTTTGTACCAATTACAGTTGATAATCCCCTATCATTCATTGTTAGTGATGTGGCAGGGCCTGTTCTTGCCATTTTCATAAAATCTTCTGAGGAGTAACCGTTGTTTTCATGTGATGAGTCAGACATGTTTTGCACTAGGATAATGCCGCAACTCCCGCAAACAATCTCTCCTCTTTCAGAATCAGTTATTGCAGGATAGGTTTTGCAAGTATCTAGTTGACACTTTACATCATAATCATTTGAATAATTTACTACCACTGTTAATTTTAATTATCATTCATTGAATAAAAACAAATTGTTACAGGTCGTTTTAGTATCCAAACAAAGTATTGCAAACTAAAAATTCCTATAATCCTAACAAAAATAATTTCTAATTGTTATAGGACGTGCATTGTATTAAATGTTACATCAAAACATGTTTGATGAAGTTAAAAAATATTTAGTGTAAAAATGAAATAAAATAATTAGTCTATGACGACCTAAAAATGTCTCATGTTTATGTGGTATTAAATATAAAATAAAAAATTAAGGTGAGATACCTATACCGCTGACATTTCTATCCCACGCATCTACCATAGGATTTTGTCTTCTTTCAAGTTCTTCCATGTATCCGTTTAATTTCATAGAAGGAACATAAAATGTTGCAGATACTATATCTCCTGCTTGTGCACTACATTCAGGTACAACTACACTAATTCCATATTGTGACTCTCCAACACAACCGTACTCAGTAACTGCAATTACGGTAACATTTTCAGTAACTTGAGTTGGAATGAAATTCCAAGGTGTCAATGTAAAAACTAGAACTACGGCTAAACCTGCTACCATTAAGGCAATTATTGCACGTCGAGGTAATCTTTTCTCTATTTGTTTTGTTGTCATTTGTTTTCACTATACATTAGTCAATATCAGATAAAAGGGAACTGAGTACTTTGACGAGGGTTCTGTTTTTCAAACATGGGAATCAAATTTCAGAATTAAATACAAAACTATTCCAAAATAATTATGGCAAATTTTCAAAGAATTAAAGAAGAACTGGAAAAAGTGGCGAACTCATGTTAAAATTGGGTTCGGGTGAAAAATTGGAACTTCATAAGCACAATGTCTCCTTTGATGAGTCAACACAAGAGATTAAAGTTGATGCAGCTTCTAAGACATATTGGATTTCAGCAGATTCCATAGCATATTACTGGATTCACAGAGAAGGAGTGGAGAAGGAATAATCTTCTTTTTTTAATTTAGAGAACAAAATCAAGAGGTAAAAAACAATAAAGAAAGAAAAATTAGTTAGCAGGAACTACTATTCCTCTATCTATCATCTTAATAGCAGTGTCGGCTTTGAGACACACTGGTATTCCGTTTGATGCTTTTATTACAAGACTGAATCCTTCACGGCACTCAACCTCTGCAGCATCAATACCCGCAGTAATTTGTGTGCGTGGGGAAATCCATGCTAATTGCATGTCTTTTGCCTTTTGGATGAACTCTTCTCTAAGTTGTTGTTTTTCATCATCAGTCAGGCCAGATGCCTTTT
>JAOUNB010000105.1 GCA_029881195.1 Candidatus Nitrosopumilus sp. | reverse complement strand
ATGATCAGCCCAATGAATATCCATTGCGGTAACAAATACATCTTGCATCCATTGAGGAATTTCATCTAATCCTCGTAATGAACCATAGTTGTCTGCAATCTTCTCAAGAATTTCGTCAGTGTATAGGCCTTCTTCTTTGAGGGCTTCTTCTAGAATCTTGTTTGTGTAGAAGAATCTTCCAACAGTTACTCTCTTCTCAAATACAAGAGCAAATGCAGGCTCCATTCCATTTGAACAGTCCGCAATCATTGAGAGTGTGCCAGTAGGTGCTACTGTAGTAGTCAAGACATTTCGGATACCATGTTTTTGGATTTTATCAATCAGTGGATCCCACTCACAAGAATGAGATTCTTTTGGTTTCTCATAGTATCCTGAGATAGGAATCTTACCTTCTGGGTATTCTGTTTTAGAACATAATGGGAACTCACCACGAGATTTGGCAAGTGCTACACTTTCTTCCATTGAATAGTACGATAGGGCTTCAGATAGTTTTGATTGTAGTTCATATCCTTCTTGAGAATTGTATGGGATTTTTAGTTTGTATAAGAGATCAGCTACTCCCATCACTCCAAGTCCAATACGTCTGGATTCTTTTGATGCTACATTAATTTCTGGTACTGGATATGTATTGACATCAATGATGTTATCCAAGAATCTCGTTGTTTTTCTGATTGTTTCTTCATATCTTTGCCAATCAAATTCATAGGTTCCATCTGCTTGTCTCTTGACAAGATTTACCAAGTTGATAGAACCTAGATTACATGATTCGTATGGATAGAGACTCTGCTCACCACATGGATTTGTTGCTCTTAGTGGTGCTTTTCTTGCTTTTGCAAATACATTGTATTTGTTAATTTGATCAAAGAAGATCAAACCAGGTTCTGCGCTCTTCCATGCAGAAAGTGCAATCAGATCAATTAATTGATGTGCATTGATTTCTTTAACTGGTTTTTTGTCACGTGGACTACGTAAAACATAGTTGCCATCAGAAGTATTTACTAGTGCATGCCAAAAGTCTTCCCAAATACCAACACTTACGTTAAAGTTTTCTAAAACTCCTGGTTCTGTTTTGTTTGTAATGAATTTTTCAACGTCAGGATGCCATGCCTCAATAATTCCCATGTTTGCACCACGTCTTTTTCCTCCTTGTTTGACTACTTCAGTAACAGTATTGATGATATTCATAAAAGATACTGGTCCAGATGCAACACCTGAAGTGGATGCTACAATGTCACCTTCTTCACGAAGATCAGAATAGTTGATTCCAACACCACCGCCTGACTTGAAGATCAATGCTGCATCAGAGGTAGATTTCATGATTTGTTCCATTCCATCTTCCATTCCAAGTACAAAGCATGCAGATAGTTGACCTAGTCTTCCACCTGCGTTCATCATGGTTGGTGAATTAGGTAGAAAGTCTTGTGCAGTCATCAAATCAAAGTATTCAGTGATTTTATCAGCATAGCTATCAAGTTTCTTTGCTGCAAGTAATGTCAAAAGATCTTTGAAGCTTATCTTCATTTGACCTTTGTTTGCAAGGGTCATATAGTGATTGATTAAGGATCTGAAATGCCATTTGTTGAAGAAATAATTTCCTACTTTGAATTTATAATCAAAGGCATCTAGTTTTTCAAGATAAGATTTTGCTTCTTCTACATCTTGTTTGATGTTACCTGATTTTTCAAAGATTTTTGAATCATATAGAATATCACCAATGCCTACCAGAATGGCAACACGCTCAAACATTTGAGTCGGAGATTCAATGATCTCATTTTTGCCATTTCTGAAAAGATATCTTGATGCTAGAACCCTAAGACAATTCAGATCAAACTTTTTGGAAACTGGATCAAGGGCCTTTAGATTCAAGACCTTCATTTTCTCTTCTCGTAGTTTTCTTCTCTCATGTCTGTAAACTATGTATGCTTTTGCAATATCGCTATTTCCACTATCAATTAAAGTAGATTCTACAATATCTTGTATATCCTCAACAGTAGGTGTTCTAGTGTTGGTAAATCCCTGTTCAACTAGTTTGTTAACTACATTCTCTGCTAGTTGATCGGCCATGCCACGATCGGCTTTAGAGGTGGCAGCCAATGCCCGAAATATGGCATTTGAAATTTTATTTTGATTGAAAGCCGTAACTGTACCATTACGCTTACGGATCTCATTGATCGTATTTTCAATTTGTGAATTATCCATTATAATCTCTCCTCCATGCTTAGAAAGAATATGGATATAACTCATGTGCTCGAAAAGTTTTGATCTTGTTACGTTAATGAGTCAATTTTTTTAACACCGCTACTATGAAGTTCATATTGGCATAACATTTTTGATAATAACAAAGATCACAGCATCTGATTCTGATCAAAAACTTGTGAAAAATGATCGTAACTAGTTTTTCATTTATGAAAATCAGACAATGTATGGAGACTTACATTTTGGACATTTGTCCTCAAATGGTTCATCCTTAAATCCACACTCGCCGCATATTGAAATTTTTCTTACAGGCTTGAAAGAAGTTGTAAGCTCTGATGCTTTCTCAAGTGATTTTTTGATTTCATCAATCTTTGCATCATTATCAATGTGTAGAGTAACGAGTAATCCGCCATTTAGGATTTTTGAGAGATTATTTGCTTCTACTATAGGCTCACTTTTGTTAGTATAATCGGCAATTTCAGAGGAATTGATGACTATTCCTTGAGAATAAGAGTCACCCTCCATTGAATTTAAGGCAGAATTTTTTCCATATTTTTCGCCGTCCAAAGTAGCAAAACGGGCAGATGCCTCAGTTTCAGTCATACAGATGGTAACAGTATCACCTAATTCTTTACCTTTTTTGGTTCCAACATCAACTGCAGTTTCAATGACCTTATGAAGAATACCACGCCCTTCTTTATTATCTTGGAAGCCAAGTATGTTAAACACAGATTCTTTGAGGCCGACTAAATTTACAACAAGTGAAACAGAACTTCTTTGCATGTATTGTGTGTTCTTTGCAAGAATTGGATTTAGGCCTCTTCTGGTAAGATCTGAGATGTCTTTCTTTCTTAATGCCATGGAGGATAGTGCAGGTTTCATTAGTAATGCAAGTCTTGCTCTAAAGTAAGTTTCATCTTTGTTTGATTCAAATGCAAGTCTTGGAAGATTTATTGAAACAGATTCCAAATTTATTGAAAGCGGAGATGTGATTGTTGTAGATCCATTTGTAACGCCAGAGCTAGAAGTTTGACCTTTAGCAAACATTACATGTCCACCAATGAAAATTATTTCAGCTATTGATTCTGAAATATCAGTAATTTTTCCTTTATCAACATCTATTATCAAACCAATTTTTGGAATTGGTGTAATCTTTGTGTAATTTTTATACGCATTGATAATTGAATTAATTATTTTTGTATCACTTCCTAATTGTAATCTAATTGATATCTTTGTACTTGTTTTATTGTATTTTGCAGTTGTTGATGCAGTTGCAAATGCATCAGTGAGTTTTTGTTCAAGTTCTGTAAGAGATTTTGAGTGCTTTGTAAATAATTGTACCAGACCATCAATTACAACTTCTTGTGAAGCTTCTTTTGAAAGAAGGGCAATGACAATAGATAATGAGCTTGTAATATCATCAAGTTGCTTTGATGCAGGAATTCTTGATACATCAAGATATTTTCCACCAAGATTTATTCCATCTTCGATTAATTCTTTGACATTTACAAATATTGTATCAGGAATCATGGACCAGATTCCAGGATTAGTAATATGCAAGTCTCCAGAAAGATGAGAATCTGCCACATCTTTTGGCAGGATGTTTGTAAGTAGATGTTCTGCAAATACTCTTTGTCCTGTCTTA
>JAOUNB010000034.1 GCA_029881195.1 Candidatus Nitrosopumilus sp. | reverse complement strand
GCCATACAATACTCATATAGCCTAGAAGTAAATATCTTTCTCAATAATTACCAGATATGAAATTCAAGGATGGTTGTATTAAGATTTAATTAAGAAACAAAGAACAGAGGCATATTGGATGTAAAAAAGATAAAATTATTAGAATTAATCACAACCCCAATTACAGTTAACCCAAATGTCACATTACTAAAAACAAGAGAGAGTCTACTGAAAAATAAAGTAAAAAGAGTAGTTATCATAGACAGGAAAAAACCCATTGGAGTGATTACTGAAAAAGATATTGCAAAAAAAATCTATGAACTAGGTTCAAATCCAATTAAAGCTGTAAAAGCAAAAGATTTCGTCCCTAGAAAATTATTTACATTAACTGCAAACAATACCGTAAAGGAATGTGCAAAGATGATGAAGAAACACAGGATCAGTGTGGTGATAATTACAAATGATGACAACACATTACGAGGGATTGTAACTGAAACAGATCTAGTAAAAGCATTCCTTACAAAAGAGTCAACATCATTCAAAGTTTTAGAAATAATGAAAAAAGATGTCATCACCGCATCTCCAAGTGATCCCATTTTGCATGTGGAAAGTTTATTGCTAAAATATGGGATATCAAGGGTAGTGATTAAAAGAAATCAAACTCCAGTAGGAATCATCACATTCAGAGACTTTGTACCTGCTAAGATACCACAATGGATTGCAGAATCAGCTGATCCTAAAGAAGTTCAAGAATACAAATTCAAAAAAGGCTTAGAGGAAATTCACTCAAATCAGATGAGCTATCTGTTTCCATTTCATGCTACAGACATCATGGCAACCAAGCCCATTACAATTGAGGCTGATGATGATGTCAAAAATGCAATTACCCGTATGATTAAAAACAACGTAAGCGGACTGCCAGTCGTTAAAAAATCAAAATTGGTAGGAATAATTACAAAATCAGATATTGTTGCAGCATTAGCTGTCTAATTTTATTTTACAATTAGGACTGGTTTTTTGGATTTATGTAAAACGTAATTTGAGACACTTCCTAAGAAAAGTTCTTTGGCAGAGCCTCGTCCACGAGCACCAATTACAACCATATCAATTCTATTTTTCTTGTCATTAGCAAATTTTGCAATATCATATCCAGGATCCCCGGCAATTGCTTTTCCAGTTAATTGAATTCCTTTTTTGGCAGCCCTGACTTTTGCTTCATTTAGAGTTTTTTTTACATCAGTCATTGAATTAAAATCTAAGAAACCCAGTGGATGAATTGCATATATCCCAGGTACAGATTTAACTGACAAAGCAATAATTGTGCCTTGAGATTGTCTTGCAACATGAATGGCCATATCCAAACCACGAAAAGAATTTTTTGAACCATCCAAAGGAACTAGAATTTTTTTAGTTTTAATTGCCATATGCTTCTACAAAGTGATTAGAATTTATAACTCTATAATGATTATCTTAATTGATTTTCAATTGTGATAATTTAGAATTTATCTCATATAATTGAAAGATTATAAAAAAATATGGCCAGTACATTTGTAAATCAAATTATGAGTAAAAATGTTCTTACAGTTGACAAATCAACATCATTACAAGAAGCAGCAGCAAACATGACTAAATTAAATATAGGTTGTGTAATTGCCACCGAAAATTCCAAACCAGTTGGAATAATTACTGAACGAGATTTTGTTACAAAAGTTGCAGCTGAAGGAAGGCCATTATTTACAGAGATCTCAGAAGTGATGTCATCACCATTAATTACAATAGATTCTGAGGAAACAATTTGGGAAGCTTCAGAAATAATGAAAGAGAAATTAATTCACAAACTACCAGTCAAAGAAAACGAACAGATTGTAGGAATTATAACTACTTCAGACATTGTAAGAATATCAAGCGTAGGATCAGATTCAGAAATGCGTAGAATATGTGACCAAATTATCATGAGAATGAATGAGAAATAGTTGAGAAAAGATATTCACTTAAATTATTGAAACAGAGTAATCAAACATCATGATGGCAGCAGACGCAGGAGCAACAGTATTAGAAACAAATGATAAAGACCCAATGAAACCAGATAAAGCTAAAACAAAGTTTGATGTAATCATCATTGGTGCAGGCCCTTCAGGGTATACTGCAGGAATTTATTGCTCAAGAGCAGGTTATGAGACCCTAATTTTATCAGGAATTCTTCCAGGAGGACAATTAGTAAATACCACAGAAGTAGAAAACTATCCGGGATTTGAGAATGGGATCATGGGTCCAGATTTAATGATAGACATGAGAAAGCAATCTCAAAGAATGGGAACAGTGATTATTGATGATGAAGCAGTAGATGTAGATTTTAGACGAAGCCCCTTCAAAGTTTTAACAGCATCAGAGGAATACGAGGGACGTGCGGTGATTATCGCAACGGGTGCAAATCCAAGAAAAATGGGATTAGCAGGAGAGCAAACATTTGCAGGAAAAGGTGTTTCGTATTGTGCAACATGTGATGGACCATTCTTTAGAAATCAGGAGATAGTTGTAGTGGGAGGAGGAGATTCGGCCATAGAAGAAGCAACATTCCTTACAAAATTTGCCACAACTGTTCACATCATACATAGAAGAAATGAATTACGCGCAAGCAAAGTAATGCAAGAGCGCGCTTTGAATAATAAAAAAATAAGAATTCACTGGGATTCAATAGTAACAGACATCAAAGGAGACCAGAAGATGCAACAGGTAATTCTAAAAAATCTAAAAACACAGGAAGAGACAACAATTGATGTCGGAGGCCTTTTTGTTGCAATAGGACACGAACCAAATACAAAATTGTTCAAAGGTCAAATTGACCTGGATGATGAAGGATATGTCATCTTAAAAGACAAAACCCATACTAATATCGAGGGTGTTTTTGCAGCTGGTGATGTGCACGATAGAAATTATAGACAGGCAATTACTGCAGCAGGATATGGATGCATGGCAGCAATCGATGTTGACAAGTATCTAACAGAAAGCGTAGATAAGATACAATGAAAAATGCACAATGTAAAAAGTGTCTAAAAAAATTCCAACAAAAAGAGATCTTCACAATTCAGCAATTTCAATATAGAAAAATTCCAACATACAAGTGGTCTCTTGACTTTTTCAAGAAATTAGGAATTGATGAATAGAATTCATTCTGCGAAAATTGCCTGATAGAATATTCTAAAAAATCCAAGACAGAATGGGATAAATTAAAAGTTTAACAATTTTACAAGTAGACAGCATACAATGAAAGATGTAGAGAATCTAAAAAGATCAATTGATGAAATTAGCAGAAAACTAACAAAATTAGGAACGGAATTAGCAGAAATGAAGTTCAGTTATAAAGTAGTAGAAAAACCATCCAAAGAATATTGGAATGAAAGAATGAACGAATTTAGAAAATACAATGAAAAGGGTTTAGAATATTATAATCAAGTTTATGCCATGATGAATTTAATTAACAAAGAAGAGTCTCAAATGTTCCTTTTACGTACAAGTAAATTTCGGCAGCTTGGATTGGAGTTATTAGAAATCATGCAGAAAATCAAGAAAAACCCTTCAATTACGGATCCAAGAGACAAACAGCAAAGCATGTGGAGTAAAGACATTAAAAATAAAATCACAGAGCAAAGCAACAAATGCCTCAATCATGAAAGAGAAATGAACACATCATTTAGAGATTTTTATCAAAATGAATTAAAGAAAATATTAGAATAGCATCTAATATGCCAAATCAGACATGTACTTTGCTTCTTTTAAAGAATTTTCAAATACTTCTTCAGACATGATGTTTTGAGCAGCATAAACACTCTTGAACTTTCGTCCATCATCGGCAAAAATTCCCACCACGCATGCATCACCTTCAATAGGATATTTTTTCATACATGCATAAACTGCTGCAGAAGAAGGACTGATTAGGAGTTGATCTTTTTCAAATACTTCTTTAACTACAGAAAAAGCCTCTTCATTATCAACAGAAACCCAATCATCCACAACATTTTCCCGTTTTAGAAACAAATCAGGTTTTGCAGATTCTTCAAAGTTTCTCCATCCCTGTATCAGATGATTTTGTTGAGGTTGACAACCGATAATTTTAACATTAGGATTTTTTTCTTTAAGAAAAGTACCAATGCCAGTAATTGTTCCGCCAGTACCAACTCCCGTAAAGAAGTGAGTCACTTTTCCCTCAGTTTGCTTCCAAATCTCTGGACCGGTTCCAACATAGTGGCCCTTGAAATTTGCTTCGTTTGTATACTGATTTGGAGAGTAATAAGTATCAGGTCTGGATGATGCAATGGATGTAGCTAGTGCAATACTTTGATCTGTTCCAGCTCCTACCTTAGGACATAAATCATCACTTGTCTCAAACACCTTTGCACCAAGATTTCTAATGATATCCTTAGTCTCATTACTTGCTTTTTCAGGAATTACTATCTCAACTTTGTATCCCAATTCATTTGCAATACCAGTTAATGCAATTCCAGTATTTCCAGAAGTAGGTTCAATGATTATGCTTTTTCCTTTTGTCAGAATTCCTCGTTCTTCACCGTCTTTAATCATCCAATATGCCGCTCTATCCTTTACAGATCCAAATGGGTTATGACCCTCTAATTTTGCAAAATATATCGTGTTATTATGAGAAAGTGAGCTTAGTCTAACAAGGGGAGTGTTCCCAATACGACTCAAGACATCTGTATCAGTGACAACAGTCATTATCCTAGTTATTTCACCTTTTTAATTTGAAATGTTATAACATTGCCATCTTTGGATAAATCTAATAGTTCGTGACCATTTCTTGTGATCCATCTAGAGATATCATCTTCAGCAGCAGGATCATCGGCAGAAACTGTCAAAGTTTCACCAACTTGCATTCTTTCAATTTGAATTTTTGTTCTAAATACAGGTTCTGGACAAAACAATCCAGTTGCATCTAATTTTTTTGCAGTTGATTCATCCATTATGACCTAATTCATCAAAGACGTTTTGTCATATTAAAATCTAATTGAACATTAATGTAGATTTAGCATGTCAATTATCACTTTACACATCAATTCTCCATCATTTCTTTCATGTCATCTATCTTACTCATAACATAGGGCGATGTATTTGCTGCAGCAAACGTGTAAATTGATAGGAAGTGCAATTGTAAAGATTTCAGGTTCCTCGTTTTTGATGCTGTTTTCAGAGCAATATCGTTGATGATTTCACGAGGGTACTACTGAGAAGCATGATACACAATACTCAACATTGAAAATCTATTTTATTTTGTATTGCTTCAGATCACAATGCCATTTTGAACATGGTGACTAGATTTCTATCTTTCATAAAACTCGGATCCTGGTTTTGAAAATTGATTTTTTGAGAAATTCTCCTCATCAAATATCTTGCGATTTTGTAAAATAAGGACCACATGTGACTATTTTGGTTTGAATCATAAAGTCTTAGCAATAACGTCAAAAGCCATTTTGCATTTGGATAATGTTCAGAAATATAGTCAAGTAAATATTCCTTTGAGTTATTGATTTTGTATTTTAGATGAGATAGTGTTTCTGATTGCAATGCATACCCTGTTTGAGATATATTGATTTTTCCACGTTTCATTGCTTGTAAAATATCATCGAGATTATTTTCAGAATCAATTACATTCACGCAACGTCCAAGAGTAGATAAAACATGAGAATCACTACCAGCAACTTGAATCATTTTGTTATCCAATGCAAATTGAGTTGCTCGAGCATTAGACAATATGTCTACGTTGTTACTATTGAAAACTTCAACCATATCACATTTTTTTGCACTGTCACGTAATGCATCAAGAAGACTAAATGGATGAGGTGCAGAAGAGACTCCACCTTGAGATCTTACCATATCAATGACTTCCTCAAGAGAAATTCCTGCAGGGATCTCATCATGAATTCCATAAGCCAAAACATGTGCTCCATTATCAATTGTGATCTCCTCAGCTGGAAAAACATCTATCTTTTGGAATTTTTCATGATCATTTTTGTATTCAAGTAACTGATGATATCCATCAAGAGTATTATGGTTTGTTACAAAAATTGCATCCAATCCTAAATTATAACTGCGAACAAGTTGATCTCGTATGGAGATATTACAATCATATGGGGGTTCTTCTTCACCAACATGGAAATTTGAAAATGAATTGTGACAATGTAATTCAGCATTAATGAGCATTTTCACATGAAATTTTATTCTTTAGATTATAATCCTATTGAAAACAAAGGAATCATCTAAAAAGGTCTTCATGTTCTGGACGAATCAGTTCATCAATTACATGTTCTTCAATTTTAAATGAATAATTACGAATTATTGCAATTGGGGATTTTGAGGCTTTTCCCATTACCAATTCTGCTGCAGAAGAAAGTTCATCGGCCACCGCAATAGCAGTCACACGTAGAATCTTTTGAAAAGAATCCAGTGTCCCTGCATAATCAATTATGGGACTTAATCCAGAAATGCCGATTGCATAATTAGTTTGACCCATTCGGAACGGACGACCAAAAGTATCAGAAATAATGACCCCTACATTTTTGTTAGTTTGTTTTAGTATATTGTGACGAATGAATTCTGCAGAAATATCAGAATTTATAGGCAATAATGTAGCATAGCCTTCTTGGACATTACTTTCATCAACACCTGCATTTGCACAAATGAATCCATTTTTTGTTTCCACAATCAGTATCCCATTTTTCATTCGGACTATTCGTTTTGTTTCAGATAAAATTAATTCAATCAAACGAGGATCCTTTTGATATTGAGAACCAATCCCTTGAGACAACAATGACGGATACACAGTAGATAAATTAACAATCCTTCCTTCTTGTTTTGAGATTATTTTTTGAGCAATAACGATAATGTCACCATCATGTAATTCACAAGATTTCAAGACTAGTTCAGAAATATCATCAGTAGGTTCAATTTCTTTTTCAATGAGTATTGGTATTATTTGCAATTGAAATAACTAAAAAAATGGACTAAAAAATTGTTTATGCAGGAGTAAAAGTTTCTAATTCTATCTTGTAATGCTTGTTAATAATGTCTAAAACCTTAGAGAGATCCTTTTCTTCCAAAGTAGTGGTTGCCAAATCCTTTACTAAATCCTGAGCTCTATAAGCAATACCCAATCCACAAATGTCAAATAACCTTACATCATTTGCCCCATCCACAACACAGACAATATCCTCTTTTTTCTCACCCCATTCTGCGATTTTTATTTTAGCAGATTTTGATTTGTCAGAATCCACATTGATAATTACACCATCAAGCTTCCCATCTTTGAATTGTAATTCATTTGAAAAAACATAATCAAGTTCCAATTCTTTTTGTAACCTATCCATCATTAATGTAAAACCTCCAGAAACAGCCATAAGTTTCCAACCAGCTGATTTTAAGACTCGGCATAACTCTTTTGCGCCAGTCATAATAGGCAATGCATCTGCAACTTCCTGACATACTTTTTCATCAAGACCTCTAAGAGCAGCCACTCTTGTTCGCAGACCATCTTCCCAGTTAATTTTACCTTGAATTCCTTGTTTGGTGATCTCCCATATCTCATTTTCTTTGTTGAGTTTCTCTGCTAGTATGGGAAGATATTCTTCATCATATAGAACACCTTCAACATCAAAAATTGCAAGCAATAGATTTCTGATTTGCAAAAAAATTGCTAATTATATTAAAGTTAAGACCACGCTTTTTGAGTTTAAACACTTTTAGTCGTGCTGATCATTGTTTTTCAATCAGCCAATGGATGATTTCTACACACCGCTTTAATACAAATATTTCAAATTATTCGTGTGTATTGTGATAATTTCAAGTGCTATGTATGTGATCTGACATTCAAAGACGAGTCAATATTAGACATTCACAATGACATTCATTCTATCAGAAAAAAAAGAAAATAGCATGAAATAGATGATCATCATAGCATAGCACATTTCTAAACAACCTAATTTGATCTCTTAGTCCATACATCCTCAATTCGAGATATTACAATTAAAATGGAAGGAGATGTTTGTCTGAACTTTTAATCAGATGCTAACAATTCAGGATCGAAGATTGATAAAAAGTTGGGGATTCAATTCAGCATAGTCATAGATAGGAATCGTAAGAAACTCTCACAGAGATTACTGGATTAAGATTTGAGTCCAGCTTTTAGGACATCGTTGATTATCTGTGAGAAACTCATACTTTTCCCTGATGTTCTAATTTGCTCTGCCTGAATTTTTCTCAGTTTAGTATTCAAGGAGTCATCAAGCATTATCGTGATTCTTTTTGATATAACCCAAGTGGATATTTTTCATATTTATACCACATGTATTTTGATTTAATGACAACACTTGAATCTTGAAATTCGTATCATTGATCACAATTATTTTGCCTGAATTTAGCAGTACCGCATCATATCCTTACAAAATGACTTGGAGTTACCATTGACAAAAACCACATCACTATTCCGTTTATCAAAAATTTTCAATACACCAATATGATATGCAAGTATTCTTTTTCATATATCAATGGCAATTAAAAGAAAAACTACCGTAAAAAGAACAACAATTAGAAAAACCACATCTAAAAAAAGTATACAGCCCAACGCCATTACAAAAAGAAGAGGAATCTATTTCTCAGGTAGGTTACCAAGATCAAAAGATCTATCAGAGGAACAAAATTACTTTAGAGAGAAGAGTCAAAGACCCATAACCGAAAAACCACTTTACATAATTGAACTTCCCAAAATTTCATCAAAATACATTGGGGAAGCTGAAAAGAACCTTTACAGGATATTTGAAAAAACAAAAAACATGAATGGGATCCTAATTTTTGATGAGGCCGATGCCCTGTTTGGCAAAAGAAGCAATGTCAAGGATTCTCATGACAAATATGCCAATTTGGAAACGAGTTATCTTTTGAAAAGATTGGAGAAATACAACGGAGTAATGTTCATTTCATCTAATCTCAAAAAATTCACCACAAAACAATCTGTGAATAAATTAGATTATGTCGTTTGTTTGCCAATAAAAAAACCAAAACGAAAGCATTATCATTGATTTTTTCATGTCTTTTATTTGCTAATAGATACAAATGGGGTTTTGGTATTATTGTAAAATCTCTGGTATCCATAACTTAATGATGATTCATACGTCAATGTTATATTCCTAGATTCAATATCAAATCAATGCAGACTGTCACAATGTGGAGGTGTCACAGATGTGCCCTTACATTCAACAAGGAACAGATAGCAAATACGCATCATGAGATATTTGGACATCCAGTTCAAAAGATAGCAACATCAATTCTTAACTAAACTTTTTTTCTTTTTAAAATCAAAATAATGCCTAGTTTAGGAGTGTTTCTTTTACTCCCAACATGGCTGTTTCTCGACCAAAGTCATCGATTTGTTTTTTTTGTATTAGTTCTTGTTTCATTTGAGTAATATTACGTGAAACAGGTTATTAAGACAGATCTATATAGAATGAATGAAAATGTCATATTTTCCTTAAACTGTCAAAATTTATTCAAAATTTAAGATTAAATGAAAGATTGTTCATCTTGCTTGACTCTGATCCGCTGATAAAACTGCCCAACGAATTTTTGCTGTGAGATGTGAGGATAGTTTACAAACAAAAAAATCATCAGGTAATCAAACTTGTTTTTAGTTGTCATTCCAGACTCTCCTCAACAATTGAAAATATTATTCCAAATTGTTTTAGATACCCGATTTATCCATTCTGAAACCCAGACTTCATATTTTTCGAATTATTTCAGGATCAACAAAATTATCATTGGTGTTGGTTTTCAGCATCTTGTCTTCAAAGACATATCTCCACCCAGGTCTTTTTTTCTTCCAACATTCGTCTAACTGGTTCATAAATTAATTCAGTCATTTCTTTTCATACATTGTTATTTGAATTGTTCACATTCGCATCTTTTACAGCCTAATCGTTTCATGTTGAATGAGAATTTCTCAAATCCGTCTTTTGACTCCATTTTCCCATCATGCAGAACAGCAGGATGTCCACAGCCCTTACAACACCTACCTTCATGGTCAAAATCTGCAAATTTCTTAAAAAAATTCAACATTGCAGGTAAACCTTTGATTGTTTTTTCATTCTATCTCCATCTCCACTATAGTTTGAGTGTAATAATTGGAGAATTGCTCGCCAGGCCTCTTGCGCTTTTTCATTTCCTCGTCGAGTTTTTTAATAAAGTCTTCAGCCTTTTGCTTAGTGGAGAATATTCGGATTGTTCCGTCAATGTAACCATCATTTCCATGATATCCACGGACTACAACATAGCAGATGTTTTGTTCTGTCATATCATCACATTTTATCTATTAACCAGTGCACCTGTCTTATCACTCTTGATATACTCCTCAAAGAAAGCTTTCTGAATTTCATAGTATAAAAGGAGATAAATGATTTAAGCCCGTTTTTGGTCTTTAAATTAAAGTTAAAACTTTTTGAGATCCAAAAAACGCTAGTAATAAATCACCGTATGTTATGTAGTTAAACATGGCAGAATTAGAACACAAATATGAAGTTGAGATTAATGAAAAAGAAGGAAGGCAAAAACTGCCACAGAATGTCAAAGATGAGTTAAAAGCATCAGGTATGATGGATGAAAAAGGAAAATTAAAACTTAAAGGCGTCAGTCCGAAAATGCTGAAAAAAATGAAACAAGAAGTCGTAGACTGTCCAGTATTAAAAGAAGAGATTCAGTTTATTCAATGTTTTGTGTGTCCAAATTTCCAAAGTAGAGTAATGGGTAAAGTCCTCTGCAAAGGAGATTCTCTTTAAAGTTTGGAAATAAATCAAGAAAGCATAATTCTCACGAAAGGCTCATTAGTTAAATTAATTCTTGAAGTTTTAGTTTGAGTAAAGAAGACGTAGGAGTCACAGTTTCAAAAAATGAAGATTTTAGTGAGTGGTATACCCAAGTAGTTCTAAAAGCAAAACTTGCAGATTATGCACCAGTTAAAGGATTAATTGTTCTTAGACCTGATGGCTATTCCATTTGGGAATCATTGAAAAATACTTTGGATAAGAAATTTGCAAAAAATGGTATCAGAAATGGATTTCTGCCAATTTTGATTCCTGAATCATTGCTAGGAAAAGAAAAAAAACATTTTGCAGGATTCAATCCAGAAGTGTTTTGGGTCACTCATTCAGGAACTAATGAAATCGGAGACAAGCTTGCACTAAGACCAACATCAGAAACCCTGGCATATACAATGTATTCCAAATGGATTCAAAGTTGGAGAGACTTGCCATTAAAAATCAATTTTTGGAATACAGCCCTACGGGCTGAGATTAAAGCAACAAAGCCATTTCTTAGAACTTCGGAATTTTTGTGGCAAGAAGGGCATACTGTCCACACAACTCAAGAAGAAGCAGAAAGAGAAGTAATGAAAATTCTAGAGATTTATAAAAATACAGTACAAGAGGAATTGGCAATTCCTGTTACAGTAGGAAAGAAAAGTGAGAAAGAAAAGTTTGTGGGTGCAGTATATACAACCACAATGGAGTCAATAATGCCAGATGGGAAAGCACTTCAAATGGGCACATCTCATTTCCTGGGTCAGAATTTTTCAAAACCATTTGAAGTCAAATTTGCAGACAAGGACAATGTAGAGCATTTTACTTGGCAAACATCATGGGGAGTTTCATGGAGATTGATTGGTGCGATGATCATGGTACATGGGGATGACAATGGGTTGGTGCTACCGCCAAATGTTGCGCCAACGCAAGTGGTGATTGTACCAATTTATAGAAACGACGAAGGTAAAAAAATCGTACTTTCAAAGGTAGAAGAAATCAAAACGAATTTGGAATCAGAGGAGATCAGAGTACATGTTGATGATAGAAGCGAATTATCTCCAGGCTACAAATTCAATGATTGGGAACTAAAAGGAGTACCATTAAGAATTGAGATAGGCCCAAAGGATATCGAGAAACAAAGCATGGTTATTGCAAAACGATACAATAGAGAAAAGTCGAGTTTAGGATTTGATGAGATTAAAAAAATATCTTCCATTTTAGATGAAATTCAAAAAAACATGCTAAAAAACGCCCAGGAAAAAGCCAGAGAAAACACCATAGACATTTCAGATTATGCTGAATTCAAATCTAAAATCGAAGGGGGTGGTTTCTTTAATGCGCCTTGGTGTGGAAAGTTAGAATGTGAAGAAAAAATCAAAGAAGAGACCGGAGCAGACATTAGAGTGATTCCATTTGGCAGTGAAAATTCCAATCTAAAATGTGCATACTGCCAAGAGCAAAGCATGTCAATCCCTATTTTTGCTAGAGGATACTAGGAATGTAGCAGAAACATAATAATAGAAAAAAAAGAGTTTTTTCAATAATGACTGTCAGTCAAGAATTAGAACAAAAAGAAACATTGTTGGAACAATTTAGAGAAACTCGCGATAGAACATTAGAACTTGTTAAAACTTTGGAAAAAGATGATTTTGTTGTTCAAACAGCCTTTTTTATGAGCCCTCCAAAGTGGCACATAGGCCATGTTAGTTGGATATATGAAGCAATCATGAGTAAATTGGATAAAAATTATGAATTTTATTCAAAAGAATTTTCAGAATATCTAAATTCGTATTATCAACAATTTGGAGTTCCACATGACAAAGGGCTGAGGGGAGTCATTTCAAGACCCACAGTTGATCAAATTTTTCAATATTTCAATACAGTTAACCAAAGAGTAGAGAGATTTATTGAATCTCAGACATTAGATGAAAATGCAATCAAAGTAATTACAATGGGGTTTCATCACGAGTGCCAGCATCAGGAACTTTTAGTGTATGATTTGCAACATCTTCTTGCCGAGCAATATAGACCGGTAAGAAAAAACAAAGCCGGAAAAGCAGATAATCCAAACAAGAGATCAGTATCCGTCAAGGGCGGACTGTATGAAATGGGATACAATGGAAAAAGTTTTTGTTACGACATTGAACTTCCAGAACATAAAATATACCTTAATGATTACAAAATAGATGTTTTTCCAGTTACCAATCAGCAATACCTTGAGTTTATGGAGGACGGCGGATACGAGACGTACAAATATTGGTTATCAGATGGGTGGGAGAAAGTAAAAACAGACAAATGGGATTCTCCAATGTACTGGGAAAAAATTGATGGGAAATGGCATGTCAGGGACTTTTTAGGGATTAGGGAGATTAATCCAAATGAACCAGTATGCCATGTTAGCTATTATGAAGCAGACGCGTATTGCAGATGGGCAGGAAAAAGACTCCCCACAGAAGCAGAATGGGAAAAAGCCGCGTGCTGGGATGAAGAAAAACATGTAAAGTCAATCTACCCATGGGGAAATGAAGAACCAACAGAGGACAAATGCAATCTACTTGAATCATATCATTGGAAGTGTTCCGAAATAGGGGCATTTCCAAAAGGAATTAGTCCATCAGGATGTCACCAGATGATCGGTGATGTTTGGGAGTGGACATCATCGGAATTTATGGGATATCCAGGATTCAAGTCAGGATTTGATGAATATAATGACAAATGGTTTACAAACCAAAAAGTTTTGAAGGGGGGTTCTTTTGCGACTCCTAAAATGTCAATAAGAGGAAGCTATAGGAATTTTTTCAGACTCGATGAGCGTTGGTTATTTTCGGGTTTTAGATGCGCTGAAGATATCTAGATTCAAGATATGATCTTTTGCAGATACCGATGTTTGTGTAAGTGATTTAATTGAGTCGTTTTTGAATTATTGTATTTTGGGGGTAATTTATCAAAGCCAAGAAAAATCAATGATCAATACACATCTAGCCAAAAAATGTAGGCCACACATTTCATTTTGAACCGTGAGTCCAAGACATTCCATCATCATCTTTTCGTCTGTTCCAGTATTTTGTAGCGTTTATCCCAAGATTCCCAGAGTTATCCACAAAAGCCCACCGTATAACAAAATACAAAACAGCAGCAGACATAACTGCTACTACAAATAAAAAGTTTGTAGTTAAGAAAAGGGGGTTAATCAATAGCATTGCAATCAGACTTGCAGGAAATACTAGCAATATGAAAAACTCATCCTTTGTTTTTTTGAATATGTTCACAAAATATTATAGTACTCATCATTAATAATTGCCTCGTTATCAAAGTTAACAGGTAGGGTTTCTTAGATTTAGTGTTGTATTGAAATTCTAAATTACACGTGGGTCTGTAAATTAATCTCCTAACTATATCCCCAGCACAACGTGTATGGGGCATAATAAAGAACTTTCAGTTAACGCCTCCTACAAAGTAACTCCTACAAAGTAACTCCTACAAAGTAACTCCTACAAAGTAACTCCTACAAAGTAACTCCTACAAAGTAACTCCTACAAAGTAACTCCTACAAAGTAACTCCTACAAAGTAAC
>JAOUNB010000104.1 GCA_029881195.1 Candidatus Nitrosopumilus sp. | reverse complement strand
AGATAGAAGAAGAGAAGGTGGAGATAGAAGAAGAGAAGGTGGAGATAGAAGAAGAGAAGGTGGAGATAGAAGAAGAGAAGGTGGAGATAGAAGAAGAGAAGGTGGAGATAGAAGAAGAGAAGGTGGAAACTTTAGAGATACCCCAAGACGAGAAGAGAAAAATTCAAAATATGAAAGACCAAATTCAAATAAAAAGAGAAAGAAGTTTGGAAGAAGATAACCAATCATATTTTTGGATAAAATCAGAAGGCGAAAGAAAACTAGCTACTGAGAATTTAGTTCCTGGAAATCAAGTGTATAAAGAAAAATTAATTATCAAAAAAGGAGTAGAATACAGACTATGGGATGCTTTTAGAAGTAAATTAGCAGCAGCCATCATGAATGATCTGGAATATTTTCCATTTGAAAATAAAAGTAAAGTATTGTATTTAGGAGCATCAACTGGAACTACTGTTAGTCATATTTCAGACATTGTTGGTCCTAGCGGAATAGTTTTTGGTGTTGAGCATGCTAGTAGAGTAGCAAGAGATTTTCTTGATAGAGTTGCATCATACAGATCAAATATAATTCCAATATTACAAGATGCAAGAAAACCAAAAGAATACTTTTCAGTATTTGGCAAAGTAGATATTGTATATGTGGATATAGCACAACCAGATCAAACACAAATTGCTTTGGATAATTGTGAAATGTATCTAAAAAAAGAAGGTTATTTCTTTTTAGTGATTAAAACACGTAGTATTGATGTTACAAAATCACCAAGGAAAATCATTGAAGAAGAAACAGAAAAACTAAAAACAAATTTTGATGTTTTACAATCTATCGATTTGCATCCATACGATAAAGACCATGCAATAGTAATTGCAAAATATAAAAATTAATTATTTTCTATGATTCTTTGAACAGGTTTCCAACTTTTACGCACAAAATTAGGCAGAACATGATTAATTTCATAATATCTGGTCACAAATTTTACGGTAACGGCGTCTGATGGATAACCACTGCCCAAGTAATGATTTTCTCTTAACTTTGCAATTGCTTTATCTCGGGTAACTTTGGCAAGAATTGATGCTGCAGATACTATTACAAATCTGCTATCTGCATGGTGATAGGATTTGATTTTATGATTATCAGATTGCATAGAAATTTCTTTTCCAAATCGATTAGGATTTACATCACATGAATCAACATATGAAATATTGGCATTTAATTTTGAAACTACTTTTGCCATGTATTTTGCTTCTAAACCATTCAAACAATGCTTCTTTACACTAGCGTCAATTAATCTAGGAGAAATTTTTGTAATGTAGTAATCGTCTGAAATTTCAATAATTTTTTTATAAAATTGTTCTCGAAGTTTGGGGGAAAGTTTTTTTGAGTCTTTCACTCCCAAAGAAGATAGTTTTCGTAGTTTTTTTTTATCTAATGAAATTCCAGCAATTACAAGTGGACCTATTATTGAACCACGTCCCGCATCATCGATCCCACAAATTTGCATGGAATTTATCGTAAAACACAAGTATTAAACCGTTATACGCTTAAAAAAATTGAAATCTAATTGCAATTTCCAGATGATTCTTTTCAAGAAATTATTGAAGGTAAAACAAAGTTGTTAGTCCCAAAAAAATCCATAACAGAAAAAGTTCCACCAAAAAAACCCGCATTCTTTAATCCTAAAGCAAAATTGAATAGAGATTTTTCAATAATTGCATATGCTGCATTCTTGAAAAATTTTGAAGGCCCAAAAATTTTCTTGGAAGGGTTATCAGGAATGGGGGCAAGAGGATTAAGAGTTGGAAAGGAGTTAAAAATGGAAAAAATAGTTATCAATGATCTAAACCCAAGTGCTCTAAAAATGGCACAGTATTCATCCAATCTAAATGATTTAAAAAATATTGAGTTTTCTGAAAAAGAAGTTTGTAGATTTTTGAACAAATATTCAAAAAAAGGCGAAAGAGGATCAATCATAGATATTGATCCCTTTGGCTCGCCTGCAGCATTTTTTGACTGTGGGATTAGAGCAACCATGCATGGAGGAATTTTATCTACTGCTGCAACAGATCTTCAAGTTCTAAATGGACTGTTTCAGAGTGCATGTAAGCGCAAATACGGTGGAATTCCAGTAAGAGCAGAGTACGGAAATGAAATAGCGATAAGATTAATCCTAGGTTGTCTCAGAGGAGTTGCTGGAAGATTAGGTGTAAAAGTTATTCCATTATTTGTTGAAAGCGAAATGCATTACTATAGAACTTATGTTAAAGTTCTAAACAGACCAGATCAAGAAGAAAACATAGGATATATCCTACATTGTAAAAATTGTGGCCATAGAGAAATATCATTAGAATATGAACAAGAATGTAATTTATGCAACCAGAAAATCAGTATTGCAGGACCTCTATGGATAGGTAAAATTTTTGATAGAGAATTTATTCAAAATATGATTCTAGAAATTCCTGAATTACAAGTAGATAAGGTTTGTAAAAAGACACTTGTCAAATGTCTTGCAGAATCAGAAATGTCAGGAACTTATTTCACGTTAGATGAGATTGCATCAAAAATGAAATCCTCACCACCTAAACTTGAAAATGCAATATTAAATTTGCAAAAAAATAATTTTCTAGCAAGCATTACATCATTTAATCCAACGGGATTTAGGACAAACGCAAACATAAATCAAATAATTGAAATATTTCAGACTATCCAATAAAACCTAAACAAACAAGATATAATTCACTACTTTGTTTTCTACTCGCATTAGGTTTTGTAAGATTTATTCTGGCAAATTTTTTTTTAACATAGTCTCTGAATTCCATAGAATATTCACCATCAAAAACTTTGAATACAGCATTGCCTTTGTTTGCTAAAACTTGGTCCATTATTTTGGTGCAATCATAATTTAATGAAATTTGCTTAGCATGATCAACAGACCAATTTCCACTAACCTGAGGAGAAAGATCACAAATTACAGCATTGGCTTTACGCCCAAAATAGGTCATAATCTCATCAATTACGTGTTCATCTTCAATATTTTCTCTAATAACATGAGCACCTGGAATCTCTTCAACATAAGATAAATCAACACCCATTACTTTACCTTGATTTCCTGCTAATTTTACAGCCATCTGAGTCCAGCCACCAGGCGCACAACCAAGATCAAGCACATAAAATCCGGGACCAATAATACGATAAGATTTGTTTAGTTCTTGTAGTTTAAAAGCAGCCCTGCTCCGATAACCTTGTTCATGAGCTAATCTGCGATAATGATCTTTACGAGCATCAATTAATTTCATTTGGTCTTTGTAGGTTTTTTCATTTCAGCAATAACCCAATCTTCAAGGAATTGACAGTTTCTGGGACTAATTTCACCTTCTAGTGAACATTTCTGTTCAACAGGACAAACCAAGCATGGAGCATTTTCGATTGATTGAGTACTAATTGGAGTTTTTTTTAGAATTAATTTGTAGGTCCATCGTCCCTTCTCTAGAAGTTTTTCTCTATTAATAGTTCCCATTCTTTCAAGTTTTAATGCAAGACGAGAACCATCACGACTTGTAAGTTTAAGTTTTTTCCAAAGTTCACTTTGAAACATTCCATTGGATTCACGTTCTGCCAAAATATCACAAACTTTGTTTGTTAGTCTTTCCATATCCACTTTTTCAATTTGAAAATTTTCAATTTCTTCATCAGAGAGTTGCTCCTCTAATTCTTCTTCTAATGTTTTTTCAGCTTCTTTCTTAGCCTCTTCTAATTCTTTTTTAGTTAATTTTTTCTCTTTTACTGGTTTTGGTTCAGCTTTTTTCTTTGCTGGTTTTGGTTCAGCTTTTTTCTTTGCTGGTTTTGGTTCAGCTTTTTTCTTTGCTGGTTTTGGTTCAGCT
>JAOUNB010000033.1 GCA_029881195.1 Candidatus Nitrosopumilus sp. | reverse complement strand
ACGTAGTAAAAATTGGCTTGAAAAGTTTGCTTTGGGACAAAGTGGATAGTGAAAGCATGGTCGATTCTGAAGAATTTAAAAAGTACATTACAGAATGGGCAGATTTGCTAAACCAGCCAATCCCAAAAATAAAAAGACTTAGTCTAGATATTGAAGTAGAAGCAGAAATTGGCAGAATACCAGATCCAAAAATTGCAGAAAAAAAAGTTACCGCGATTGGAATGAAAGGTTCAGATGGATTTGATAAAATTTTTGTTCTCAAAACAGAAGGAACAGATGAAGGGAAAAATGAGTTAGAACAAAATATCAAAATTACATTTTATGAATTAGACAAAGAAAAAGAGATGATACAAGATGCATTTGAAATTATCAGAGGATTTCCATTTGTAGTAACATACAACGGAGATGAATTTGATTTGCCATATCTTTACAACAGGGCAGAAAGATTAGGAATAAAAAATTCTGAAAATCCTTTTTACATGATGCGAGATTCTGCAACACTAAAAGAAGGAGTTCATCTTGATTTGTATAGGACTCTATCCAATCGATCATTTCAAATTTATGCATTCAGTCAAAAATACACTAACTTCTCTTTAAACAGCGTATCAAAGGCTCTACTAGGTAAAGAAAAGATAGATTATGGTTTAGAGTTTGATCAACTGTCACTATATCAAACTGCAAATTATTGTTATAATGACGCCCTACTAACATTTGAACTTACCAGTTTCAACAATGATTTGTTAATGAATCTACTTGTGATTATTGCAAGAATAGGTAGAATGCCAATTGATGATATTGCGAGAATGGGAGTATCACAGTGGATTAGAAGTCTGCTATACTATGAACACAGACGAAGGAATTGTCTAATCCCAAAAAGAGAAGAACTGCAGAGAAGATCAGAAGGGGTTTTATCAGATGCAATAATTAAAGATAAAAAATATCGTGGGGGCTTGGTAGTCGATCCAAAAGAAGGAATTCATTTTGATGTAGTAGTCATGGATTTTGCAAGCCTGTATCCAAGCATCATCAAAGTAAGAAATCTCTCATACGAGACAGTACGATGTTCACATGAAGAATGTAAAAAAAACATCATTGAGCAAACAAATCATTGGACATGTTCTAAAAGAAATGGAGTGACATCAATGATTATTGGTTCATTGAGAGATTTAAGGGTAAACTATTACAAGAGTTTATCAAAAAAAGAAACCCTTACTGATGAACAAAGACAGCAATATACCGTTGTCAGTCAAGCGCTTAAAGTCATACTAAATGCCAGTTATGGCGTTATGGGTGCGGAGATTTTTCCATTGTATTTTCTACCAGTAGCAGAAGCTACCACTGCAATTGGAAGGCATACAATTTTGGAGACAATCAAAAAATGTGATGTGGCGGGAATTGAAGTGCTATACGGCGATACAGATTCATTATTTATCAAAAAACCAACAAAAGAACAAATTCAAACAGTAATTGAGCAAGCAAAAAGAGATCATGGCGTAGATTTAGAAATTGACAAAACATACAGGTATTGTGTGCTAAGTAATAGAAAGAAAAACTATCTAGGGGTAACAAATGATGGAAATGTTGACGTTAAAGGACTTACAGGAAAGAAGTCACACACTCCACCATTTATCAAAAAATTATTTTATGAGTTATTAGATGTGTTATCCAGAGTTCAGACAGTAGAAGATTTTGTAAAAGCAAAACAACAAATTTCAGAAAAAATCGCAACATGCGGCAAAAAAGTGGAGGCGAAAGAAATTCCACTAGAAGATTTAACTTTCAATGTAATGCTGAGCAAAGCACCATCAGAATATACAAAAACTATCCCACAACACATCAGAGCTGCAAAACAGTTGGAAACTATCAGAGAAATAAAAAAAGGAGATAGAATTTCATACATTAAAATCCTAAACAAACCAGGTGTAAAACCCGTAGAAATGGCAAAAAAAGAAGAGATTGATTCAAAAAAATACATGGAGTTTATGGAATCAACATTAGAACAGATTACATCGTCGATGGATTTGGACTTTGATACGATTTTAGGAAAACCAAAACAAACAGGATTAGACGAATTTTTTTGGAGTTAGCATAAAAAATGGAAATTGATGGAACGTTACTCAATATTTTAGGAGTATCAGCAGGAATTTTAATTTTAATGGGATGGGTCGAACAAATTTACAAAGGGTACAAAACAAAGAGTTTGAAAGACATTTCAAAATTTCTTATGATCTTTATTTCAGCAGGGGCAGTTTTATGGCTGATTTATGGCATTATTGTATCAGATGTATTTATTATTGGCACCAATATTGCAGCAATGATTCTAATGATGATAGTTCTTGCAATGAAGAAGAACTACGACAGGATATCGAAAACAAATCAAACATAATCAAGGATTAAATATAATGGGTAAAGTTTCAAAGAAAGATGTTTGTCATAAACTGCAAAAATTATGAAGAGATTTCAGGGGATAAGATAATTAAATTTGTAAAAACTGCTGAAAATATTTCTAAAAAATACAAAGTAAAAGTTGCAGTATCCCCACCTCAACATTTAGTAGGACTAGTTGCAAACAGCTCAATACCCATTTTTGCCCAACACATTGATGACTCTAAAATTGGAAGCACTACAGGATTCATCATTCCAGAATTGCTAAAAAAATCCAAAGTGAAAGGTTCCCTAATCAATCACAGCGAACATAGAATTTCAAGTAAAGAGATTGAAAAACTAGTATCAAAATTAAAAGAATTGAAAATGACATCAATTCTATGTGTCAAAGATGTTGCCGAAGTAAAAAAATATGTTAAGTTAAATCCAGACTATATCGCAATAGAGCCTCCAGAATTGATTGGATCAGGAAAAGCAGTTTCAAAAGAAAAACCAGATTTGATTTCAAAGGCTGCCGAAGCTGTAAAGAATGCAAAAAACAATACAAAACTACTTTGTGGTGCAGGCATAGTTTCCGGTGAAGATGTTTCAAAAGCAATTGAATTAGGATCGAAAGGAATTCTAGTTGCAAGTGGAATAGTCAAATCAAAGAATTGGAACAGCATAATGTCTGAATTTGCCAAGTCAATGGTTTAATACCCCCTTTTTTAGATTGGTTAATCGTAAAAAATGAAACAAGTTTATTTTTATGATGAAGGAGATGGTAAAAACAAGAAACTCCTAGGCGGTAAAGGGGCAGGTCTATGTGAGATGACCAGACTAAAATTACCAGTCCCTCCAGGATTTACAATCACTACAGAAGTCTGTAGGAAATACTATGAAAATAATAAAAAATTACCAAAAACACTCATGTCAGATGTCAAAAAAAATATTGCGAAAATAGAGCAAAAAACGGGTAAAAAATGGAATTCCAAGACAAATCCACTGCTAGTATCAGTAAGATCAGGTGCTGCAATTTCTATGCCTGGAATGATGGACACAATTCTTAATCTTGGACTAAACGATCAAACTGTTTTAGGACTCGCTGAAAAAAGTCAAAATCCAAGATTTGCATGGGATTCCTATAGAAGATTTGTTCAATTATTTGGCAAAGTGGTGTTCGGGGTTGAAGATAAAAAATTTGACGATGTCTTATACGCAGCAAAGGAAAAACAAAAAGTCGAAGTAGATAGTGATTTGAATGAAGAATCACTAAGAAAAATAGTAGAACAATACAAACAGATTTGTGACAAACATACAGGAAAAAAATTCCCAACAGACCCAACGGAGCAAGTAGAACTTGCAATCAAGGCAGTGTTTGGAAGTTGGATGGGTGAAAGAGCAATTGTTTACAGAGAGAAAAACAACATTACAAAAGATATTGCAGATGGCACAGCGGTAAATATTGTGTCAATGGCGTTTGGCAACATGGGGAATGACTGTGCTACAGGCGTTGTGTTTACTAGAAATCCAGGAGATGGCTCACGTCAAATTTATGGAGAATATCTAATTAATGCACAAGGTGAAGACGTAGTAGCTGGAGTAAGGACAGGAAAACAGGTGGATGAAATGAAAAAAGATCTTCCAGAGTCATATAAGCAATTAGCGAAAACATGTGAGAGATTAGAAAAACATTACAAAGAACCACAGGACATTGAATTTACAATTGAGCAAGGAAAATTTTATTTGTTACAAACAAGAAATGCAAAAATGAATGCATCGGGAATGGTAAAAACATCTGTAGACATGGTAAAAGAAAAATTAATTGATAAAAACAGAGCACTTACAAGACTCCAAGCAGATCAATTAGAACAACTACTTCATAAAAGAATAGATCCAAATGAAATGAAGAATTATACTCAATTAGCCAAGGGAATAGCAGCATCGCCAGGAGCAGCTAGTGGAATAGCAGTTCTTGATGTCAAAAGGGCTACTACCATGGGAGAAAACGGCGCCAAAGTTATTTTGATTAGAGAGGAAACAAAACCTGAAGACGTTCCGGCATTCTTTGAATCTGTTGGAATTTTAACTAGCAGGGGGGGTAAAACATCCCATGCAGCAGTCGTTGCAAGAGGAATGGGTAAACCATGTATCGTAGGATGCTCTAATTTGAAAATAGATCTGGATAATAGACACTGTAGTGTAGATGGAAAAGTAGTGCGTGAAGGAGATGCAATTACAATTGATGGCAGTACAGGTAGCGTATACATCGGAGACATCCCAACAATAGAACCCAAAGTTACCTCAGATTTTAAACAAATCTTGGAATGGGCTCAAAAAGCAAAAAAAATAGGAATCAGAGCAAATGCAGATACTCCTGAAGGAGCGAGACTTGCAAGAGAATTTGGGGGCCAAGGAATTGGATTGTGTAGAACAGAAAGGATGTTCAACGGAAGTGATAGAATCAATCTCTTTGTAGAGATGATAATGGCTGAAAATATCGAAGAGCGAAGTAAAATTCTAAATAAATTAGGACAATTACAAAAAAGTGATTTTATTGAAATCCTACAAGCAATGCAAGGATATGAAGTAACCATCAGATTGTTAGATCCACCATTACACGAATTTTTACCAAATCCCGAAGAATTGGCAGAAAAAATTCGTAAATTAGAGTCAAAAAATGCAACTGAAGAAATTAAAAAATCCAAAGTTATTCTAAAGCGTGCAAGAGAACTTGCAGAAGTCAACCCAATGATGGGGCATAGAGGAGTCAGAGTAGGGATCACATATCCTGAAATTTATGAAATGCAGATTCGTGCAGTTTTTGAAGCACTAGTTGAATTAACAAAGAAAAAAGTAAAAGCCCATCCACAAATTATGATTCCTCAAATTAGCAGTATTGCAGAACTAAATCACATAAAGAAGATTTACGATTCCATTAAGAAAGAGATGGAGGCAAAACACAAGATGAAATTAAAAATTAATTTTGGAACCATGATTGAGGTGGTAAGAGCTGCACTAACTGCAAATGAGCTTGCAAACACCGCAGAGTTCTTTAGTTTTGGTACTAATGATTTAACTCAAGGAACATTTAGCTTCAGCAGAGAGGATGTTGAAGGAAAATTCCTTCCCGAATATATGGAAAAAGAACTTCTTGAGAGAAATCCATTCCAATCAATTGATGTCAACGGTGTAGGAAGTCTGATTAAAATCGGCATATCTGGTGGACGTAGTGTAAGACCGAACATGGAAGTTGGGATATGTGGAGAGCATGGAGGAGATCCAGATTCTATCAAATTTTGCCACAGTGCAGGTTTAAGTTATGTCAGTGCATCACCCCACAGGATTCCTATTGCAATAGTTGCTGCAGCACAAGCTGCAATTGAGCAACCAAAAAAGACAAAATCAAAGAAAAAATAATACATTTTAAAGCCAACCAGGACCAGCACTAGATGAATTGCTACCCAGGATTGATTCTATCAAACAAATAAGACAAAAAATTGGTATTACTCAAAAAAAACTTGCAATAATGACGGGGGTCAGCACCTCAATGATTAATCAAATTGAATCAGGAAGAAGTCAACCAAGCTATGAAACTGCAAAGAAAATTTTTGATAGCCTTGCAAAACTGGAAGGGGAATCATCATCACATACAGCAGGTGATTTTTGTAGTAAAGACATAGTAAAGCTAAAACCAACCAATACACTTCATGACGCAATTAAAAAAATGCATCAATTATCAATTAGCCAGATTCCTGTTTTCAGCAATACAGAAGTGGTGGGAGTAATATCAGAGGATGGAATTGTAAAACACCTAGCAGATGTTGGAGAATCAGAACTGAAAAAAGCAAAACTTGCGGACACTATGGAACCTGTACCGCCGATAGTAGATTTTGATACGCCGGCAAATGTCCTAGTTCCATTAATCAGATATTCAAAATGTATTCTAGTTACAAAAAAATCAAAAATTGTTGGAATAATTACAGCTTCTGATACTCTAAAAATGATGGAAGGATAAATCTTTAGAACATATTACTAAAATACATATTTTTATGATTTAGGATTTACATCTTAATTTATTACCAGAAATATTCTTTTAAACATCTGTAAGAACCAATATTTTCAAATGAAATTCTTTAGTCATTTAAAGAACTAATAAAACCTCTTGAATTATTAATTCTTCATACAGTACGAGTATAGATTAACGTGTAAGTTGGATTACTCTTTAGGATGAGAACAGAGTTCTGCTAGAACACCATGAAGGGATTTTGGATGAATAAAAGTCACCTTAGTTCCTGCAGAACCAGGTCTTATTTGACCCAAGAATTGAATTCCACATCCCTCCATTCTTTCTACTTCACCTTCAATGTTATCAGTCTCTAAAGCCATATGATGTAGTCCTTGGCCTTTTTTTTCAAGAAATTTTTTGATTGGGCTAGAATCATTTGTTGGTTGCATTAATTCAACACGGCCGTTTTCTAGATGAATAATTGCAACTTTAACGCCTTCAGTCTCTACGGTTTCAAACTCTACACTGTCGACACCTAATGCCTGCTGATACACTTTGGCTGATTCCTCTACATCATTTACTGCAATTGCAATATGATCAATTTTCATCTAAAAGACCTCTTTTGGACGATATTCTCCAAATACTTCTCTGAATGTATTACTAATTTCACCAGTAGTAGCAAATGCTTTTGCAGCAGTAATTATGTAAGGCATAAGATTTTCTTCAGTATCCGCAGCACTTTTCATAGCAGAGAGTGCTTTTTCCCATTTGGTCTTGTCTCTTGATTCACGTAACTTTTTGAGTGCCTTTTTCTGTTGAATTTCAACATCACCGCCAATTCGAAGTAATTCGGGTTGTTTTTCTTCTTCAGAATACTTGTTCATACCTACGATGACTCGTTCACCATCATCGATTTCTTTCTTTAAACGATATGCATTGGCACGTATTTCAGATTGGAAGAATCCTTTCTCAATTGCTTTAACAGAGCCGCCCATTTTTTGTATTTTTTTAAGATATTTCCAGACACCATCTTCAATTTGATCACATAGTTCTTCGAGATAATAGGAACCGGCCAATGGATCGGCAGTTTTTGTAATTCCGCTTTCATGTGCTACAATTTGTTGTGTTCTAAGAGCAATTTTTGCAGACTCTTGAGTAGGAAGAGCTAGTGCCTCATCTCTAGAGTTTGTGTGAAGTGATTGAGTACCACCAGCAACAGCTGCCATTGTTTGAATTGCAACTCGAATGATGTTATTATCTGGTTGCTGTGCAGTTAATGATTCGCCGCTAGTTTGAGTATGGAATTTAAGCTGTAGTGAACGAGGATTCTTTGCATGAAACATTTCTTTTAAAATTTTTGCATAAACTTTTCTTGCAACTCGAAACTTTGCAACTTCCTCAAAGAATTCAATAGTACAGCAAAAGAAGAATGAAAGACGTGGTGCAAAGTCGTCAATTTTCAAGCCCTTATCTAAACAAGTTTGAATGTATGCAATAGCGTTTGCCAGTGTGAATGCAACTTCTTGTGTAGCAGTACATCCTGCTTCTCTCATATGATATCCAGAAATTGATACAGGATACCATGAAGGAACCTTTTCTGCACAGTATCCAATCATATCACCAATTAATCGCATTGAAGGTTGAGGAGGATAGATGTATGTATTTCGTGCAATGTATTCTTTTAGAATATCGTTTTGAGTGGTTCCACGAAGTTCATGACTTTTGAATCCTTGAGCTTCTCCAACTGCAATATAATATGCAAGTAATGTTGATGCAGTGGAGTTAATGGTCATAGAAGAACTAACTTTACCCAGAGGAATTCCGTCAAATGCAGTCATCATATCTTTAATAGATGTAATTGATACGCCAACTTTCCCCACCTCTCCTTCAGCTTGGGGAGAATCAGAATCGTAACCGATCTGGGTTGGTAAATCAAAAGCCATACTGAGGCCAGTTTGTCCTTTTTCAAGCATGAATTTGAATCGTTCATTTGTTAGTTTGGCGTCACCGAATCCAGAATACTGCCTCATAGTCCAGAATCGCTCACGGAACATTTCAGGATGAATGCCTCGTGTGAAAGGATATTTTCCTGCATCTTCAACAGGTCTCTTTTTAGCAGATTTTTGATAAATCCGTTTTACTGGAAAAGAAGAATCTGTGAAAATTTTCTTTTCAGGTACTTTTGATTTTGTGGGTTTTTTTGTAGCCATGATATCACTTTAATAAAGATTTTGTAATTTTATCTCCTGCATCAAAAGGGTCGATATTTTTTGTTTGTAGTTTTTTAAGATATTTTGAGAACGATTTATCAGAATCCAGTGCATCATCTATCTTTTCTTTGATGTTATTTAAAACAATATCTTTTAGTTCAGATTCTAGTCGTTTTTCGTCTTTTTCTTTCTTGGATTTCTTTTTAGACATCATCATCTCTTTGAGGGTTTTTGCAAACAGTGTAATTCCAGAATTCTTTTTGACTGATGTTTTAAGGATTGTAGGATTTCTTGCTGAATCTCCAATAAAGTCTCTTACTGCATCAAATAGTTGATTTGTTCCGGCAAGATCACTTTTGTTTACAAGATAAATATCTCCAATTTCAGTCAAGCCAGCTTTGATAGTTTGAATACTATCACCTGTATTTGGATTAAAAACTACAACTGTGATGTCTGCAATATTAGAAATCTCAACTTCTGTTTGTCCAGCACCAACACTTTCAATAATGATTGGATCGAATCCAGCATATTCTAAAACTCTAATACTATTTCGTAATGAACGAGAAACGGCGCCTGTGGCACCTCTGGACGCGATACTTCGGATAAAAGTTCCAGAATCTGTTGATTCGGTCATCCTAACTCGATCACCCAGTATAGCACCACCAGTAACGTGACTAGTAGGATCAATTGCAAGAACGGCAGGTTTTGTGCCTAATTTTTTCATCTCTACAGCTGTTTTGTTAATCAAGGAACTTTTTCCAGCACCAGCAGGTCCTGTTATTCCAATAATAATAGAATTGCCAGTATCCTTGAAAATTTTCTTTATTATTTTTTTTGCCTCCCTCTGATCATTTTCCATTATAGTTATTGCCTTAGCAATAGATCCTCGTTTTCCTTTTTTTAAATCTGCAAGCATATCCATCACACAGATAGATTTCAGAGGTGCAATAAAATCTTGTGTTCGATCTAAGGTCCAGAATAGATTACAGCAGGGGCAGGATCATCAAGAAAATGGATCTCAGTCTTTAGTTGGATATTTCCTAATTCTTCATGATCAATTTCCAATACTACAGGATGAACCATCCAGCCATATTTTGGGACATTCGGAAAGGGCACAATTTCGATGAATCGAGAATCAGAAAATGTTTTTTGAAAAGACTCTTCCATTCCAAGAATTTCCATCACTACAGTAGTTGTCTTTTCGGATTTGTCATGATATGAAATCTCCACATGTCCAGTATCATAGTACACAGCATCCACTTGAAATGTCTGTCGTAACTCATTTTTATCATCTGTTCCTCCACCGGTAAGGAAAATTATTGCTAAAATTGTAAAGACCCCAAGAAAAATTGGAGGGCCAAGTTTTCTAGCCATCTTTGAATTCTTGTTTCATTCGTCTAAGGAGTTTTGAGTTGATTCTAATTCGTTCCAATGTCTGGGCTTGAGTTCTCTCAGTACCAGGAGTCGGATTTTTTTTGAAGAATATTTTTATTTCTTTTTCCATAGAGTCATCTGCCACAGAAGAAATACTGGCCACAATTCTGTTAAATAGAGGATTTCCGTGTCCTACTTTTTTGTTTAATTTTTTCCAATTTTTCTTTAACCATGGCCACAAAACCTTGTCACCGTACGGATTTGCAGCAACTCTCATTATCGGTAATTGCATATTTTGTGAACGCACATTTGAGGTTTGAGAAAAGTCAAGTGATTTGAGCAATAGTTTTTTGTCTTTGAACCCACACAGCGCTCCAAGGAATCGAAGTTTCTCTTCCATGGTTTTTGCATTCTTGTATAGTTTTATTAATTCTGCATGAGTTTTTGAATTTCCATTCCATGCAGCAATTGAGCAAATAGGTTCCACTAAATCAGGAGGGATGGAACCAGGAGATTTCAAGAATTTTTTGTATCGCCTGAGAGCTTCATCAGTAATTTCATCATCACCCATTTTTCCCAGAGCAGAAATTACAAAAGAGCGTAATAATGCATCAGTATGCTTGTCGGATTTTTTTGGATCCCATCCCAAATTAAATAAGATTTTTTTAAAATAGTTTACAGCATAAATTCTAATCTCCTCTACAAATTTTTCATCAAATGCTCTGAAATACAAAGAAGCCAAGTTATGTGCAACGTTAACTGTTGCAAGATAACTATCCTCATTAAAATAAGCATCAGAAAAATCCAGATAATTTCTAATCTGTTCATCACCTGAAACACAAAGAGAGAACAAATCATTTTGAATTGCCCATCTATCAATTGCCGGTATACGTTTTTCATCCACTAACATTTTCAAATCAAGCAGAATCCCTTCATCGTATTTTACACGATAGAATCCCTTTCGTCCATAGTTAGCAACAAAGCCTACGGTGTTTTTAGGTAATTTTACAGTCATTGATTTTTTTGTAAATAGTTTTTTAGAAATCGCATCATCCAATCCCAAAGATATTGGAACAGACCACAATCCCTTACTGAATTTTTTATCAGATTCAAGCAAGTATCTTTTCTGCTTTAATTTGAGAATATTTCCATCTTGATGAACTTCAATTAATGGAAATCCAGGCTGCTTTAGCCACGTATGAACCATAGAGGAGACAGGCATTCCAGATGCATTTCCAATTGCGTTCCACAAATCTTGTCCTGCAGCATTTTTGTATTTGAAATCAGACAGATATTTTTTGAGACCCTTTTGGAAATTTGGCTCCCCGACATAATGCTCAAGCATTCGCAGTACACAGCCACCTTTATCGTACGAAATAGCATCAAAGATTTCTCGAATTTCAGCAGGAGAGTTCACCTTGACATCAATTGGGTGTGTTGTTTTTAATGAATCAAGACTCATCGCCACATTCATTGCGTCCTCTACAAATTGATCCCATAAATCCCATTCAGGATAGAATTTATCAACAAACTTTGTAGCCATAAATGTTGCAAAGCTTTCATTAAGCCATAAATCATTCCACCATTTCATAGTAACTAAATTTCCAAACCATTGATGAGCAATCTCATGTGAAATTACTTCTGCAATGAATTGTTTTGTTCTAGTTGAAGATGTTTTAGGATCATAAAGTAAGATTGTCTCTCTGAATGTGATTGCCCCCCAGTTTTCCATTGCGCCTGCTGCAAAGTCAGGCACGGCAATTAAATCAAGTTTAGGCAAAGGATATTTTATTCCAAAATATTTTTCATAGGATGTTAGAAGTTTTTTCCCTAGTTCTAAGGAAAATTTCCCTTTTGATTTGTTTCCCTTGGTTGCGATGACTCGAATCTGAGTCTTGCCAATTTTACTTGTCAGATATTCAAATTCTCCAACACCAAGATAAATCAAATATGTTGAAACAATAGGAGTCTTTGCAAAATTGTAAATGGTTTTACTGCCAATTTTTTTCTTTGACTTAACAGGCATGTTAGATATTGCCGAAAATTTATTGTTGACAATTATTGAAATTTCAAATGTAGCTTTTGCTTCAGGTTCATCCCAACATGGAAATGCACGTCTAGCATCTGCCGCCTCAAATTGTGTTGTAGCGAGATATTTTGTTTTACCATTTTGTTGGTACTGACTTCGATAAAATCCAAGGAGCCTATCATTTAGAATTCCTTGAAATTCAATAGTGATGATAACTCTACCTTTAATTTTTTCACCCAATTTGATTTGTATTTCTTCTTTTTTTTCATTTAATATTGGAGTTGATTTGATAGAAGTTCCTTTAGATTTTATGTTACACGATATAATTTTTAGTTCAGCACAGTTCATTGAAATTATATTTGTAGGTTTTTTACAATCCGCAGTAATTATTTCAGTTCCAGAAAATATGAATTTCTTAAGATCAGGCTCAAAAGTTAGTGCATAATTGATTGGAATAACGTCCACGACTGAGGTATTTTACTTAGGCTTTAAGTAGATTTTCCATCTTTAATTTTCAGAGATCATGTCCATGGATCAGATCTCTCATCCCAAGAAACTGCACTAAATTGATTTTCTGAGAAAGAAACACTATTACGAATACCTGAAAGTAAGCATTCGTCTGAGCAATGAGTTAATTCTAAAATTTTCATGATTTTTCCACATTTTTCACAATATTGGCCCATTGCTCAATTCATTATACTTTGCAGTATCTCCTAGTGTACTAAAAAGAGAAATAGACTATAAAATAATTCATAATTATCATTTATGAGAACAAATACCTAAGAACAAAAGATCCAACTTATATGATCATCCTGCTTTGATTTTTTGAATTGGATTCAAAAACAATAAAGTCACAACAACATTCACCAAAAAAAGAAAAAACGCGAAGTGTAACTTATCGCCTTCCAGTAAAATTAGTGGAAGAAATAGAAGCAGAAGCTAATAACCGCAATATATCACATAATGTTATGGCAAGACAAATTTTAGAAAAATACATTCGATGGGACAGATATACAGAAAAAATAGGCATCATTCCAGTCCCTAAAAAAATTCTAGGTATTTTTGGAGTTGAAATGAATTCTCAAGATATCAATGAAATTATCAATGTCATTAAGCCAGTAATCAAAGACACAGTGTTATTTATCAAAGGAGAGTATGATTTGAAAAGATGTATTGAGACATTAGAAGATTATATGCGAGCATCAGGTATGAAATCAGATCACAGAGTAGAAGGGGCAATACATCATTTTGTAATTCAACACGAACTTGGAAGTAATTGGTCAATTTTTACAGAACAATTATTGCAAGAAATATTTCATGAATTCTTACCTGATACAAAAATGAAATCTCAAACAACAGAATCAACTGTCGTGATATCTATTGCGTTAGGCGAAGATTTTACTGAGCACGATTACTAAAAATTATAAAAAGACTAGTTTTTGTTAAAAACTACATCAACAGTGATTTTCCCATCATAGAATCGTGTATTGACTTCTTTAATTTTACTCTTATACAAAAAGAGCCGTTTGCCCTCATCTGTAATAATTCCAGAGGTGCGAATCATGTGAGAGTCATGGAGTTGTTGAATTCGTCTATAAACAGTACTCAGCGGAATCTCTTTATCACGAGATATCTCAATTGCAGATTTTGGAGTATTCATTATTGATTCTAGGATCAGTCTACAGTATTTATCAGAAAGAATTTCAAGAAAGATTTCTTTTCTTTCAGATTCTTCGATGGTTAATTGGTTTAAGATTTGCATAGTAATAATAGGTGAATTTTAGATATAATTAGTAAGCAGACAATTCTGTGCAGTGCAAGACAAAATTTATGAAGGTATGATAACAATAAATTAAAGTTCAGATTTTATAGCATGATCCGCCTTTAGTCCCTTGTATCGATTTCTTATGGTAACCTCTGTTACACCCGCAGCTTCAGCAAGATCCCGTTGAGTGATTGACACCCCATCATGAACGCATGCCAAGTATAATGCAGTAGCTGCAAGCCCCATGGGATCTTTTCCTGCAGATTCTTCATGCTCTTGAGCAATTTGAAGAACTTTAGCCGCATAACGTTTTGTTTTCTCAGAAATCTCAAGTTTGCTTGAAATTCTTGAAATGCATTGAATCGGATTTACTACAGGCATTTTTAATTCTAATTCTTGATGTAAAATTCGATAACATCGTGAAATATCTTTCTTCTTTATGTTTCCTGCATCTGCAACGTCTTTTAGGGTTCTAGGCGTTTCAGTATCTCTGCATGCCGCATAAAGTGCCGCTGCAATCAATGCAGAAATGGAGCGGCCTCTAACTAGGCCTTTATCTAATGCTTTTCTGTAAATGTATGATGCTTTTTCAAGAACATTTGCAGGAACTACAACTTTGTCTTTTAATTTATTTAAATCATTAAGTGCTTGTCGTAGATTTCTATCAATTGGTTCATGCACTTGG
>JAOUNB010000103.1 GCA_029881195.1 Candidatus Nitrosopumilus sp. | reverse complement strand
GGGGATTTTCTAGCTCATTCAAATACAAAAATAGATTTTGAAAATGGAGTTACAGTTTTTGTTGGAGATAATGGTGCAGGGAAATCAAGCATTATTGATGCAATTACCTTTGCATTATTTGGACAACACACAAGAAAATCAAACAAAGGTCTCATTAAACGAGGTTCTAACCAAGGATTTGCCAAAGTAAATTTTTCAGTCAATGGGAAAAATTATGAAGCTGTAAGAAAAATAGACAATAAAGGAACACTTTCAGCAAAATTCTCTGAAATTATAGAAGATGAAAGAATAGAAATAGCAGCAGGTGAAAGAAAGCAATTCGGAGAATCAATGACGCAGGAAGTAGAAAAAGCAATAGGTCTTGATTTTGAAAAATTAAAAATTGCATCGATTGTACAACAAGGCGAATTAAATTCAATAATAAATGCAAAACCAAAAGAATTCAAAGAACTATTAAATGCAATTATAGGAATAGACAAACTTGATGTTGCTTCAGAATCAATGAAGACAGTTAACAAAGAATTTCGTCAAAACATTAGAAAAAAAATTGGATATGATGATACACATATTGAAATTTTATCTAGAGATTTAGAAATACATCAAAAAGAAATTGAAGAAGCCACGCCAAATAAGATTCAATTAAAAATAAAGCAAGAAAAATCACAAAGAGAGATTGAAGAATTAAGGAAAAAAATAGAACTTGAATCTCCAAAAATCGATAAGATTAACCAGCTAGAATCAAGGAAAAAAGAACTTGTAGAATATGCAAAAGAAGCAATTCGTGAAATTCAGCGTGAGATTAGCGAAAATGAGCGAAAAATTAGTGATTGTGAAGGATGCTTTGAGGTTGCAAGCCTAAAGCAAGAACTAGACTCTAAAATTCAAAAAACGGAAGAAGCAGTAGAGAGTACACAAAATAAGATTCAAGAGATGAAAAGGCAGATAGTGTCTCTTAAAGAAAAGCAATCACTTGCATCAAAACTACAGTTAAAAGATAACAAATGTCCAGTTTGTGATTCAAATGTAAAAAAACTAAATCCACTTTTCCAAGAAGAACATCTAAAACAAGAATTAACATCATTGCAAAAACAGATTATTTTTAAAGAAAAGGAATATCAAATGTACAATCAAAAACGAAAAGAATTCTCTGAAAAATTGCAATCGGCGAGAGATGCAGAAGCCACACTTAAGGCGCATTCTATTACCTCAAAACAAGAACTAGAAAAAATTCAAGAATATGTAAAAACAAAAAAACAAAACATAGAAAAAATTCCTGCAAATAATTGTACAAATCTGCTTGAAATATCACAAATAGATTCGCATGCAAAAATGATTTTTGACAATATTTCAAAATTAGAATTGGAAATTAAAGAATTTGATGAACAAGAATTTTTGAATCTTAAAAAAACAGTTAATGAAAAACAGATAGAACTTTCACAAATAGATCAACAGATAGGAGCTATTTTGGAAAAAATATCAAAAGGAAATCAACAAATTAAAATCATCACGAATGCAATTTCAGAATTAGGAATTGTTAAAGAATATGTGATGAATTTAGATGAAATTCAAAACAACATCTTTAGTAGAGATGGGCCAGTTGCAACAAGTCTAAGATCATGGGCTCTAAATGCAATATCTGTAAAAGCTTCAGAATACCTTATACTACTAAATACAAAAATTCAAAGAATAGCATTATCAGAAAAAGCAAGAGACATTTCTATTACATGTTATTCAAAAAGAGAAGTATTAGATTTAGAATCACTTAGTGGGGGGGAGAAAGTGGGGGTAGCATTAGCCTTAAGATTAGGAATGGCAAATCTTCTAGGAGCATCTAATCTCAATCTAATGATACTTGATGAGCCGACAACTCATCTTGATGCAGAAAGAAAAAAATCCCTAGTAGGAGTATTATCGCAATTATCAGAGAGTTCGAACTCACAGGTTCCAATGCAATTTTTGATAATTACTCATGATACTGAAATCTTCGAAGACTCAACGGTGGAACAAATTTACAAATTTGAATCATCTGAGAAAGGAAGTACAGTTACAGCTCTCTAGTTAACATTCACGATTCCGGTCATCCAGGGGTGAACCATGCAGAAATAGTCGTATTTTCCTGGTTCATCAAATGTAAATTCAAAAGTTGAACCAGACATGAATAATCCAGAATCAAATATGCCAGTTAGTCCTGCATCAACACTTCCGCTAGTTACAGTATGTGCTGCAGAATCATCATTATTCCAAGTTACCGTTTGGCCAACATTTACTGTAACTTCATAAGGCAAATAGCACTCCAATGTTTCTTCACATCCTGGAACTGAAGATCCTGCTGGAACTGAAACTAGAGTACCTGTCATTGATTCTGGTTCTGTCATTGATTCTGGTTCTGTCATTGATTCTGGTTCTGTCATTGATTCTGGTTCTTCAATTACCACCATTTCTTTAACATCATTAACAATGACCTCACCAGTCATCCAAGGATGAACCATGCAGAAATAGTCGTATTTTCCTGGTTCATCAAATGTAAATTCAAAAGTTGAACCGGACATAAACAAACTAGAGTCAAACAATCCATCATGGCCATCTGAAATATTGCCGCTAGTTACAGTATGTGCTGCACTATCAGGGTTATTCCATTTCACAGTATCACCAACAGAAATTGTAATAGAATAAGGCAAATAACATTCCAATGTTTCTTCACATCCAGGAGTTCCAGAACCTTCAGCAATGTTTACTGTATGAATTCCAGTTGCTATTGGCAGTGCAGCCATAGTAGGTTCTGGCTCAGAGGAAAATTCTGGACTTACAGTCATAATAGTTTCAATTCCTTTTGGTTCAGTTATGTCATCACCGTGTCCTAAACCTTGAATGATTACTTTAATTTCAACCTCAGATTCGCCAAGAACAGATGTTTCATGAATTGGATGCATTCCCGGATGTCTATGTGAACCAGGTTCTGAAAGAATTGCAGTTCCATCTTGCATCACAAAAATATCATAATTTACATGGTCAACAATGTTTTTCTCATCATCTCTAAATTCAACTTCAATTATCAAAGACTCACCTACAATTGCAGTTTTTGGCATAATGTAGGAGTTGACAGAAATTCGAATAGATTCTGGGTTAACTAGAGGAGTATCAATACTGCATTCCCCAGCATGATCTAATTTTACATCAGCAGCTTTTAACATACACAGATTACCATAAGTTTCTCCATCAACACCACACATAGGATCCCATTCCATAGTGCAAGCAGTTGGCTTTTCTTCTACTGAGACCATTCTTGGTTGTATAATATCATCAGGATTCATCATGATAAATCCAATAGAAATTGCCACAAGAATACCGACTATTGCTATTATTCCAACTGAAAAGTTCATTTCATCCACCTGTTAACTTTGCAAACTTTTCGTTCTTACTTAACTTTTCCATAAACTCAATATTTGACAAAGCAACAATTGCAGATTCTACGACTGGTTTGTCTGGATCATCTAATGCTTTTTCCAGAGCATCTTTTGCATCCTTATTCCCAACAACACCCAATGCAATTGCGGCCTCATGTCGTACAAACATACTTGGATCATGGAGTGTTGCGTCAGTTAGTGGAGGAATTGCACTAGAGTAGCTCATCTGACCTAGTGAAAATGCAGCCTCATGTCGTACCAATTCATTTTCATCATTTTTCAAAACTTTAGCAATATAGGGAATTTTATCTTCACCACCAAAATCAACTAAAATGCAAGTAGCTCTTGTTCTAACTACATAATCAGGATGATCTAAAAGAGATACAAAATATTCAGTATCTTTCTGCTCATACTTTGTCTCCATTTCAGCAAAAAGCGCTAGTCGTTCATCAGTTACTGCTTGCAATTTGTTTTGAAACTTTCTGTGTCCTATATTAGGTTACTTGAAAAAACCCAGTAATTTTGAATCAATACAAAAGAATTTGAAGTTCTTT
>JAOUNB010000102.1 GCA_029881195.1 Candidatus Nitrosopumilus sp. | reverse complement strand
CAGGAAGATCATCCTGGCATAGGACTAAACTATGCATATGTCACAGGGATTGCAATGCTGGCAGTTTTTTCAATCAGCTTCATAATGTTTACAAAAGATCGACTAAAATCTTGAGAGACTTTTGCATCTCTGATTAATGCAAAATCACATTTTTGGAAAAACCACTTGTTTCATCTGTGAAATTTGCATAAAACAAACTCGTAGAAATTCTCAGTGACCGTTAAATGCTAATTTGCAAAACTCAATCTAGCCGTCACCAAAGTACAGCATGTTTTTGGTCTTAGGCTGAAGTTGTGTACCGTAAGGTTATATGCAATTACTAGATCTTGCGATCATGCCAGGAGATGAGATTGAAGTTCCAAAAGAGCTACGTGAATTCATGCTAGAAGAAGCAGAAGAGACTTTCCTTGGACAAAAAAATGGGGCATACAAGCAGTACCGTTACGGCAACTTACACATTAGAGAATATGATGACAAGTTTCTAGTTCATACTGACAGAATAGATCCTAGAAAAGATCCAATCGGACATTTGATTAGTGATGCACCTGAAGTTTTAGTCGGTCTGGCATGTGCAATTTTTGGTGGCTCACATATTGCAAAATCTCTCAATAAAAATTCAAAAAAATCATCTTTGACATTTGGATTGGCCTCATCTATTATTTCTGGATATCTGGGATATGCAGCAACAAAGAAAATTAAAAAGTATCTGGAGTAACTCATGTCGACTGTCAGAACAATCCAGGTGCTCATCAAACTTTTGCCATCAGTTCTTGCATTACGCAGGGACAGAAAAAAATGGATTCATCAAGAAAAAAAACAACTAGATCTGGAACAGTTTAGAAAAAATGCACGCAAAGCACTTGATACATTCATTTCACTAGGACCTGTCTACATAAAATTAGGACAATGGCTCTCATCAAGGGCAGACATATTGCCACAACCATATCTGGAGGAACTCTCAAAACTTCAGGACAGTGTTCCTCCAGCTTCTTTTGATCAGGTAAAACCGATAATTGAAAAAGATCTTGGGCCAATAAATGAAAGATTTGATGACATTGACACCAATTCTATCTCAGGTGCATCACTAGGACAAGTCTATCGTGGCACAATCTCAGATCAGCAGATTGTCATCAAGGTAAAAAGACCTGGAATCGAAAAAGTTGTAGAAGAGGACATCAAAGTTTTAAAAAAAGTCCTCCCTCTTGCACTAAGGTTTGTTGATCCAAATCTGCGCTATTCAGCAAAGGCCATGCTGTCCCAGTTTATTGAGACGATTCACGAAGAGATGGACTATACCAATGAATCTGAGAACCTTAAAAGAATCAAAAATGACATGGAACAAAGCGATAATGTAGTCGTGCCGTCAGTTTATGACGACTATTCCTCAAAAAATGTTCTGACCATGGAATATCTTCCTGGAATTAAAATAACAAACGTTGATGAACTTGAAAAGAAAGGAATAGACAGAGAGCAGCTAGTCATTGACGTTCATAAGGTCTTTTTTACCATGCTTCTCAAACATTCCATCTTTCATGCAGATCCCCACCCTGGAAATATCTCGGTAACTGATGATGGTAAGCTAATCCTGTATGACTACGGAATGGTCGGGAGAATAAATGACGAGACCCGATTCAAGCTGATTAGACTCTATCTTGCACTAGTTGAACAGAATCCACCAAGAGTCATTAATGCCATGAATGATCTTGGGATGCTAATCCCCGGATACAACAGGTCTGTCATGGAGAAGGGAATAGAGCTCTCAATTCGTTCCATGCACGGAAACAAACCTGATGAGATGGAGGTGCAAAGTTTAATGGAGCTTGCAAATCAAACAATGAGCAAGTTCCCGTTTGTGTTGCCAAAAAACCTGGCCTTGTACATGAGGATGGCCTCTATCATTGAGGGAATCTACAAAACACACAATGTTGATTTCAAGTTCGTTAAAGTCTTGAAAAACATTCTCGAGGAAGAAAACCTGATCATGGGCGCATACATCAAAGAACTAAAGATCTCCTTTGATAGTTTCTCAAAATCAATTGATTCGGCACTTCGACTCGGTCCTGAAATGGAGAAACTCCGAGATGAGGTTTCTGTATACATGAAAAAAAGAAAACCTATGGCTTTAATCAGCGGAAGCATATTTGCATCAGCAATTTTTGTCGGCTCTGCATTATTGTTCCAATCAAATGAGTCTCTAGGACTTGCAGGAATGGCTTGCTCTGGCTTGATAATGGCAGCTTCTGTATTACTTAGAAAATACTAGGTTTTACTCTATTGAGATATTTTTTCCCTTTTTTGCTACTGGGATAACTAGTGTAAGGACACCGTTTTCATATTTTGCAGACTCTATTTTTTCCTCACCTTGTTTGATATCAATTGGAAGTCTGACTTTCTTATCAATTATGTTTGGTCTCTGATTTGAAATTAATGTCTCTGATTCCTTTTCATCTGCTGTTTTTTGGGCCTTGATGGAAAGTATGTCTTGGCACAAAACCAACTTGATGTCTTCTTTCTTAAATCCCGGAATGTCAATTACTACTTTGAGACTATTCTCATCACGATACATGTCAATTGGTGGTAAAACAAATTCATAGAACTCTCTTGATTTGTTTCCAATCTCTTTGATTACTTCACTAACAAGTCCCATTTTGTGTTATATGCTCAATTTTTAGTTATAAACCTTGATGGAATTCAAGCCTTGTTTGATATGGTTTCTCTGACACATGAAACTTACATCTAAAGTTACTTTGAAAATGTGATTAATGAGATGTTTTTTATGGTTCAAATTTGACTGGGAGCACAACGTGCATGGGGTTATAGTTAGGAAGGGTTATTCTGTACCCACGTAGAAATGTATACTAAAATTTATGCTCTAAATTGGTAATATGTTTAAGAATTATTGGACCTAATTATTTACATGGTACTATATGGAATATCTGGAAGTCACACTACAGAAGCATGTCCATTAAACAACGATACAAGTGCAAAGAGAGTTTTACAGGCAGAAAATCTTGAGATAGAAAGGATTGCACACAAATACAAGATTAACAAAATTATAGGTCAGTACCATTCTGCACTCGAGCACACGTTCTTGTGGATTGTTGATGCAGAAGATCCTCACCTGATTCAACAATTTTGTATCGAAGGAGGAATTGCAAGTTTTAATGCGCTCAAAATAATTCCGATGATTACATTCCAGCAAGTTATTGAAACTATAAAAAAAGTAAATCCTCAGTGACTCGCTAATTTTTTAGTTGTAACTGGTGTAATTACAAATCGTCTCATAAATTTTTTTGAATCTGAATCTAAAAAACAGATGTGATTTGGACAAATCTTTTAATGAAAACTAGATCCAAAATTTTCATTGCAAACTAACCGAGAAATAACTTTGCCAGGTAACAAATGGAATGAGATTACGTATTGGGGCATTCGTGCTTCCATTGGTGCAATATTCATTATACATAGCCTCAAAAAATTTGAACCAAGCTGGCAAGAATGGCTTGTAGGCATAGGACTTCCACCAGAAATGCAATTACCAATTGCACTTGCAGAATTCATTGGTGGAATTGTACTGATTGCAGGAGTAATGACAAGAATAGCAGGTGCAATATTTTCTGTAATATTATTGGGTGCAATATTTCATATCAGATGGGAAAATGGATTCTTTGTATCTCAAGGCGGATGGGAATGGGATCTCATAATGCTTGCAGCAGTACTGTTTATAATTGCAGTAGGTCCAGGCAAGATATCTCTCTCAAGAATTGCAAAGAAAATTCCAAAATTTTTGCAATAATTTCTTTGTTCTAACACACTGTTATTCAAACATAAAACTATAGAAAAAAGAAAAATGTTTCCAATACAAGAAGTTTGTAACGCATTCATTATTTTTAGAAATTTATTTTTTATACACAGCGCATGCAATTTGTTAGCAATTGTTTTATCTATGTTGAATTTGCCATGAAATTTCTTGTCAATAAAATAACCCTCAAACATAATTA
>JAOUNB010000032.1 GCA_029881195.1 Candidatus Nitrosopumilus sp. | reverse complement strand
CTAAAAAATCCATCATTTTCAAAAGCAATCATGGAAATTAGTGAAGTTTGCACCACATGTGGAGTAGGGCATCAGTGGATGAAAGACAAAGAAACCATTGTAGGGCTGGCAATTTTCTCTCATGTTGATGAACAGGTTTTAGACCGAGTTTCATTCCATAACACATGGGACAATGTCGCTCGGGTGTCAGGACACGTTCAAAAAATACTACGTGCCAATTTTAGTGGTTTTCCATCACCAAGCAATTCATCAGATGAAACGATAGATAAATCGATGTATGGGTAAGTTTTAGCAGTTCACGTATTTTGAATTTGAGTCAGTTTCGTCTCCCCTGGGTCTCAATGAAAATTAGCTTTACAAAACCATGCTTTAGAATTTAACATGTTTTCTAACCGACATCATGAAGGAAGTCATTCCAAATTCAAGTTACAATGTGGAATTTAACTGAAGGGAATTGGATTCAAAAAAAATGAGTTTTTGCAAATAGTAAGATAATAGAAATAGCATCATGAGAAAAAATCAAATGAACTCATAAAACTTGCCAAGAGAAGAATTCCAAAGGCCACCAAAGATAAAATAGTTCACAAAGGACAAAACATCATGAAGGAAATTTCCATGTCACTTCTTTTAAAAAATATGAATCAAGAAAATAACTATGAAGATGACTTATGGAAAAAATGTTTAGATAAGAAAGGGAAAAGATACAGAAGAAAAGACATAAGCAAGTCATTGAAAAAATTGGAAGCCCTAGGATTTGTCAAAATTAAAGGGTCAGGAACAGACATTCATTATAACAAGTTATCTTATCCAAATCCCGATGATTACGTAGGATTTGTTAACAACAACATGTTTGCCAATGAATCTAGAATTAGAGAATCGTTAAAGAAGTTAGAAAACAGGAAAATATTTGTAGACATATCAAAGGATCTGAGTTCATACAAGTTGTCAAAACAAAGCAAAGAGAACTATGAAAAATTATCAGAGTCATTTTTAAATTTAACCGAGCTAGCTTCTGCAATACAATTAGCCAGTGAGATAAGTAAGGATGAGATGCTGAGAAAGAAATTAGAGATCTGTAATTCAGAAATTAAAGAAACATTGGATCAAACCAATGAAAAAATCATCAGGGACAGAAAAACAAATGAGATAATTATCCTACAAAGACGTTTTGCCGGCAGAATCCCAAGTCCGGGATTCCTTAAACTTTAAGCAGTTAGATCGCGTTTCTTGAGAAATTTTTCATTTATTAAACACACTAACCGTTCAATAAGCCAAAATCAGACATGTAAAAAATTTTTATACCAGAATTATTTTGCAGCATTATGAAATGTCAATGTACCAATGACTCATTGTGTATGTTTCACTATTCTGTGAAGAATCCGGATTCAGTAAAACGAAAAAACTGAATTTTTAAATTTTGACAATACCAAGAATTTTTCTTTTTATCATTAAGCAGTCTAGCAAAAGGATCAAAACAACAAACGCAAACAAGTCCTAGATATTATGGGTGAAAATCAAATTAAAATCCTTTATTTTGCATTACTAAATTGTAACTGGTAATGAGTTCAGAAAATTTACAAGGTGAGAAATTCCTAATTATCGCATTCCCTAGTGTGGGTTTGGTCGGATCTTTTGCCATATCTTACCTTATTGCCCAATTACGAATGAAGGATGTGGGAGAACTTGAAATTTCAAAAATTTCTCCATCATACATGATCGAAAATGGTAACATCTATGGGCCTATTCGTATCTACAACAAGGACAACATTTACGCAATATTATCTGGAATCCCCCTGAGTCCGTTCTCCACGTATGAGTTAATTAGCAAATCAATAGAATTTGCAAAAAATAACCACATTAGAAAAATAATCATTCCAAGAGGATTAGAAGTAAATGAAAAATTCATAGGCGAACCCATTTCTTATGGATTGGCAGCTAACAGTAATTCAAAACCCCTATGTGATGAATATAATTTGCCACGAATTCCAGGTGCAACAGTGCTTGGTGCTGACGCAAGCGTAATTTCTGCATTAAAAAATTCAGATGCAGCAAGTATTGTTTTGTACACTACGTGTAGAATGATGTTGCCTGATGACGACGCAATCATAAAATCAATTAAGACAATTTCAGATATAATTAAGGTCAAAGTGGAAACTGAGAAATTTGAAGAGAGATTAGAAAAAATAAACAAAGATAATCAAGAAATGATAGATGAAACTAGAAAATATTTTGGGAATACATCCAGAGCATCTGCATCCGTCCCGTCACCGGGAATAGGTTAAGTGACAAAAGAAAAAAATTATTTTTCCCTCAAAAGTTTAACCAACAAACTCAATTCTATCTGATTCTAAAATCATACAAATGTCCCAGGGAGAAATAACTTGATTTTCAAAGATCACGTAAGGGTGAGACATCATATACATCATCTTTGAAATTTCCGCCAAATTCAAGTTTTTAGAAATTTTGGTAGCTTCTTCTAGTTGGAATGATTCCTCAAATTTCCGGTCCAAGAAATTTACGTTTCTAAAAAAATTGAAATCCTTTGCAATACTTTGAATCAGTAAGCGATCGCTGACAAAATAATTCGTATCTCTTAGCAATAGTTTTCGGGTATTATTTTCCAGCATCAGTTGAATTATTTCCTTTATCGAGTTATCTTTTTCAAAAGAAATCACTTTTTTCTTTGGAAACTCAGATAGAGTCAAATCAGTAACACAGTTAGCGCCTATTTCTAATAATTTTCTTCCAGAAATGGCAGAGTAACCCCCAAAATGATTTGGGATTATAGAAAATGCACGTCTACTCTTCTTCCATGCAGTAAGAAGTTCATCAAGAGTAGTGTTTTCAGATAAAATTATTATGTTTTTATCAAAAATTTGCTCAACAGTAGTGTTATCAAAAAAATTTGAAGTCGGGTTATTAAAAATATTTTCAATTATTTCCCTACCTCCAATAACACCAATTGGTATTTCATCACCCTCAGTTACAACAAGGGAATCTGTAAAAGATTCTAAATAATGAATAAGCATGCCTGTTGCAACCCATATTTTATTTTCTTGTCTGATGCTGACTGCAGGAGTTGATGTAAATGATAAAGACAATAATTCTTTCAGAGTTTTATTGATAATCGGCAAAAAATATCATTTTTTTTAATCTATTCTCAATATTTACACAAATAGATGATTATCAAGAGTAAGAATAAGAGTTTTTGCAGCCATTAGAGAAACAATTAAACCAGTACTACAATAGATTTTTTGAATTAATAGAGGTTTCAATCAAAAAAGATTTCTTATTCTAGAACATATTAAATTAGATTCCAAGAATAGATTTTATTGATTTGTTCAAACACATGTTAAAACAAAGGTTTATGGCTTAAATTATTTTTCAAAAAGGTAATTGGTTTGCACGCCAAGTTATGATAACCAAAATTTGGTTTCATAACCCTAGAGAGATAAAACTCTCTAGGACATTAATCTAAGTAAAAAAATCAAAATTTTTTTATTTTGAAATGAAAATGAGGTTATTAACTAGTAAAAACAGAAACTTCCCCTTAACCATTAAAAAGGTGACATGACCTAGTTTATAATTAAAGGGATTTGTTAAAAATTCTATAAAATTCATGATTCAAAGCATTCCACAAAATTACTCTATGAATGAAGGAACAACGTATTTTTTTACCAGCAACAAGTGAAAGCAAAATTTTCTTTTTTACATGGATCTATACTGATACATAGATATTTTAGTTGTTAATATTATTAATATTGTTAACATGAACTTTATTTCAGACCAATCACTAAAATATTTATGAATCAAGAAATAATTAAAAAAACAAATCACACTACAGAAAATAATATTTTTAAAAATAATTGGAATTCTTTTGACATAGAGAAAAACGATAAGATTATCACAGCAGTAGGAAAACAGAGTTATTTTTGTGTAGGATTAGTAGATATTGTAAATTCTACAAAAACCGTGGCACGATTACAACAGAATAAGGTGGCACAGTATTATGAAATTTTTTTAAACACCATGGCAAAAACAATAAACTCCTGTCAAGGAAAAATCCTCAAAATCATGGGAGATAGTCTTTTATTTTATTTTTCAGATACTTGCCATAATGAGAATAAAGCCAATTTCTTGAATGTAATTGAATGTGGTTTTTCCATAATGAATATGCATGAAAAATTAAATTACATTTTAAAAAAATACGCACTCCCTCGAATTGATTTTAGAATTAGTTTTGACTATGGAAAGGTAACTATAATGAGAACCGAGAAGGGATTAATGGATCTAGTTGGACCTACGATTAACACTTGTGCAAAAATAAACGAATTAGCCATAACCAATAGTATGATTATTGGCGGAGATCTTTTTGAAAAAATAAAAAATTTTAATGAATACAAATTTAAAAATTCTAAAAGTTTTTCAATGGGATTAAGACAACCCTATCCATCTTTTACTGTGTGTAAAAAATATTGAAAGAAATAACCATACGAAAACTAGAATAAATTATGTCAACTCTTCTCTTTATATAAAGAAAAATTCTACATAGTTCCTATTTCATCTGTTTTTTGTATGTCTTTTTTCACATATTTGGGATTCATCAAGTTTTTTATCGTGTATTGATACACGATTTCAAATGTGAAACTACAATATAGCAGAGGTTTACCGTATTATGGGTGGCCTTTATTTTTTATGGTTATCGACAAAAATACTCCTATTTACGCCTAAAACATACGTTTGACTAAAGTAATTATCTTTTGGGATTTGTATAGGTTTCAAGTAATCTGAATCTTAACTCAACCATTCATTTCAAGAATGTTTAACTTTCCTGCTTTAAAACAACAATATGCTCAAGTCCATACAATTTTCAGTATGAAATTAAACAAATATTTAGATTAGATACAACATTCCTTTTATTTTTCTGTGAAGACTATCTTACATGGTTACTGTTAGATGCAATGACTGTGGTTTTGATTGTGAATTTACCTCAACAGGAAATACTGAGAAGGTAATCTTCGATTATTGGGATCATATGAACAAAGAACATGGGATTGAATATTCTCCGGAAACTTTAGCAAAATACGTAAAAAAGAAAACCTCAATCCAAATGCCAACAAGCTAGAAAAAGAATTGTAGAGTTTTTATTCAATTATTTTAACTGTGTGGTTCTTGCCAAAAATAATTAAAACTAGTATACATAGACATTCTACCACATTTTGGGCATTTCCACATGTTTTCAAAAAGTTCAGATTTTTCTTTGGCTTTCATGAATTCTATTTCTGTCAAAACTGACTGTATTGGTGATTCATGAATTGCCTTACAAATCTTACATTTAACCACCGCTGTCATCAGTGGATCTTTTCAAATATGCAGAAAATGACAAAAATCAAAAAAAATTCACCATTGGGCTAGAAACAACAGAAAAGAGACATGTCACGATACCATATCAATGGAGAGAATTTCTTTGAGCCATTAGTTTCACCTGCCAACAAAAATCACGGTTTTGATCCAAAGAATATCCAAGTCACAGCATGAGGCCAAATTTCATAGAACAAGGTTTATTCAATTTCATTTGTTTTATGAAGACATCCGGACCATGACAAGATGTGACACTCAGCACATCTGTGTCAAGTTTCCCAAAGGTTACGCCGTCATTGAATTCAAAAACAAAGACTCCAGGTTATGCTTTCAAAAGTACTCTTTTTCAGAATTTCTTGCCATCTGGATTACCATGTTTCGGTACACCTCAGAGTATTTGATATTCTTTAAGATTTCCTCATCATTTTTATTTTGAATGAGTTTTTCTGGGATTTGTTTACTCATGGTGAACAGTTTAAAAGAAAAATCAAAAAGAGATTAGGTTTGAAAAATTGACCTTTTGCAATTTCTTCGTAAACCAAGACGGGAATCTTTCAAAGTGGTTTGCATACCAGCAAAACGTGGTGGCGGAATTATCGCAATCCAAGCATCTACATTCTATCAGGCGCAGTGATTCCTAAAAGATCCAGTGCTCTTTCGAGTGTGATTTTAAAGGAATTGACCAAACAGAGTCTGGAATTCTCAAGATTTACATCGCCCAATTCCAAAACCTTGGCATTCTCATAAAAGGAATTGAATGCCACTGCCAGATCATGGCAATATCTTGCGATTACCTTAGGAGACAGATTATTGGCAGCATCGCGTACTTGTAAATTAAAAAGACCGATATTTTTAATCAGATCAATTTCGGATTTCTCTTTGAGCAGAGAAAAGTCAACATCAATTGTAGGTATACGATCAGATTTCTCCAAAATTCTGGATGCCCTGGCACAGGTATACTGGATGTAGGGGGCAGTGTCGCCTTCCAAACTAAGAGATTTTGTCAGGTCAAATGTGATGATTTTGTCCAAATCTTGCTTAATCATTTCATAACGCAAAGTGGCAACTGACACATTGTGAGCAATCTTTTCAATTTCCGAAGGACTCATTTCCGAATGGCGTTTTTTTGTTTCTTCTTTTGTTTTTTCTTTTAATAGTTCGTAGACAGAATCGGCATTAACATATAGCCCCCTTCTGCCAGACATCTGAGCTTGTTTTCCTTCAGTGTCCAGACCAAGGGTCTTTGCGGTTTCTGAGCTAAGTGTCACAGACTCATATCCAAGATGGACATATGCATCAGGCATTGATTTGAATTTTCCCATAAGTGAGGTAATGATTTTTTGCAGTCTTGCCTGACGAGAGTCAATTACAGTGACAACTTTCTCCCCCGTAAAGTTTTGAGAGATGGGATTGTTTTTTTTCAAAGTGGTTTGCCAGAGATCTCTAGAATCGGGCTGTTTTTTTTCATATTTTTCATAGTTAAATGGGTCATCAAGCAATCCCAGCTTCCAGGCGGCATATGGAATGTCTTTTGCAATGTACGTAGCAGTCCCATTGCTTCGGACAATGACCTTGTCTTCTTCATTGTCTTCTCCTCGAATTACCCAGCAGCCGGCATTCTTTCCTTCTTTTTCAAACTCTATTAGAGACATCGCCTTGAGTTCTTCAAATATTTCACTCCACAATCCAGAACGGATGATCTGGGATTCAAAGTTAAGGCAGTCATAAAAGACATCCAGATTCCAGCACGTTTCAAGCTGGCCTGCCAAAACTTTTCTTGTGATTTTATCTGCAAATCTCGCGGTTTCAGAATCTCCATTTTCAAGTTCTTTGAGGACGTTGTTTCTTATTCTTTCAAGGCTAGGATCTGCGCCATATTTTTCAGTGGTTTTAACATAAACGTCATCCCCGCAATAATGATCAAATTTCTTTCCGTGAGGCGGCTCCTCAGCAAATCCAAGGTGTTTGAAGCCAACTATGATGTCGGCTACTTGAAGGCCGGAATCATCAACGTAATTTAGAATGTTGACCTTGTAATTTGCCTTTTTTAGTATTCTAGACACAGTATCGCCGATGACAATATTTCTGATATGTCCTATGTGAAGAGCCTTGTTAGGATTTACACTGGTATGCTCGACTACAATTGCGGTGTTTTTCCCAATATCAACATCGCCAAATTCATCAAGATATGATTCTGATAGAATCAGCTGGCTCAGTTTCCCCCAATCAGCATAGAAGTTGAGATATCCCGAAGGGTGTGCCTCAGATCTCATAACCAGTGTATTTGTACAGTTTTGAAATCTTTCAGAAAGCATATCGGCAATGTCTTTTGGGTTTTTTTTGAGTTGTTTTGCAAGTAAAAATGAAACATTCGAGCTTACATCACCAAATCCAGATTTTGCTGGTTCCACACTGAATTTTACATCATGTATGGAAAGTTCGCCAAGTATCTTGTTCAGATTGTTTTCAATCTCATCAAGTATGGATTTGAATGTCATGTTACATCTCAGATAATTTGGGTGCTAATTTATCTAATGCTTCAATCACCCCATCTCCCGCATGAGCAGATACGGTCATTGTTGCCTCAGATTTTACTAGATCCGAAGCATTTCCAAGTGCAATGCTTGTTTTGGCTACGTGAAACAAAGGAACGTCTGTTGCACTGTCACCAATTGCAATGACATCATCTCTTAGAATGGAATATTTTGCCATAATTTTGGAAAATCCCGCACCCTTGTTAATTCCGGAGGAATTTATGTGAAATGCATATTGGCTGTCAGACAGTTCCACATCAATGTTTTTTTCAGAGAGTATTTTTCTAGCAGCATCTAGGTCAAAAGTTCTCTCTAAAACAACTTCAGTCATCCTAGGAAAAACTTGTTTTTCCTCAACATTGTCAATACTGCTTTTAATTATTTTCAGGGCAGTCCTACAGTCCTCAATATTCCCCAACAAAATATGATCATTGGAATCAAGAGTGATACAGCCACCGTTTTCGCCGACAGCGATTTTTGTTGTTCCTCCAAACACTGAAAGCAAGTATCCTTCTATGGATGATCTGCCAGTAACAAAAATTACGTCATGACCCATGTTGGTTAAGCGTCTTAAAGCGTCTAGAGCATCCAAGTGAATCATGCCTCCGCCATTTTCAGTTATTGTGCCATCAATATCTACTGCAAAAGTCTTCTTTTTCACAAAGTTTGTTTTTTGAACCAAATAATATTTGCTACGTAAGTAAATTCTAAGACTTTGTAGCCAGAATCTTTCTGGACAATTTATCAGATACAAACACTGCGATTATGCCCACAATTATAGCAGGAATCACGGTGTATAGTAAAACAGTTTCAATCAATTCAAAATATACAAAGTAGATTAAGCTTGGCGAGACTAGCTTCCCAAGCAGACTCTCATTGAAGGTATACATGACATAAGGATAGTAAATCATGTAAAATATAGAACCCAACAACCCCCCTACAAAAATCAGAGATTTCTTAGAGTTGTTAATTCTCAAAATAACATCAGATATTACAAATGGAACTAAATTTAACGAGTAAAATTGTATTGAGTCAAACAAGGCAAAATTTGGAACAATTGCGGTTGAACCGTAAATTAATAAGAACAGACCACCAAGTATGCTCACCATTCCGAATCTCATGTCAGATAATCGGAAAATTAGCAACGTCGAAAATGAAATTAAAAATGGAAAAGACAGACTTGCCACAAAAAAAGCAAATGTAGGATCAGGATTTAATTCAAAATAATCAGTGTTTGAAAAAGGCAGTGATAGCGAAGAGATTATTCCAGAGCCAGAAAGCCAGACTGGCAAAACAGCTAAGATTAACAAATACCAAAATAATGATTTAGAATTATTGACTTTGAGGTATTTAGAAATGCCAATCATTCCACCCATACTACATAGGAACATTCCCAGTATCAATGTCAAATGAGGAGGGCTGAGTAAACCATCTAAACCGAAATTAGAATGCCAGACAAAATCAAAAGGACCGGCTCCAATAAGCAATCCAATTCCAATTAATTTAATTTTAAGAGAAGAAAAATAGTAATCTTTAGAATTTTGCAGGTTATGCCATCCAGAAAAAGAGAGAACGACGCCAATCAAGGATATGGCAACGCCAATGTACATGAAGGCATGTGGAGGTGAAAAAAAGGTTTCAGGTCGATTCAGTAGATGATTTGTAATGTCCCAGCTTCCACCTACGGTCACGAGTAATATTCCAAAACTTGTAAGAATACTCCCAAAAAGAAACATCTTTTCTGAATAAAGATCCAAAGATTTCTTCGGCAAATCAGATTGGAATAGCGGCATAGTGTCTCTAGCAGTTCATAAAATATTAGGGATTTACACTTACTGAATAATCCAGAACATATTCGTTCTGATGATCTAAAATTCCTGATAAAGGATAGTGTGACCGATCACTAGTATGTGGAATGTTAATAGATTTCACATAGATCGTAAAGATACCTGGTTTTTCAGGAGTGATAATTAATTCAAGATTGTTTTTTGCACCAGGCAAAATAGGCCTGCTCATTGCCTCAATGGAAGGGTATTTTGCAATGGCAGATTCCAATCCACCACTGTATTTGGCGCCTATTTCATCACCAGGCATGATAGATACAGATGACTGTGTAAAATCATAAGTTACAATCTGCACTACACCCTCAATTTCAGCAAGGTTTGGAAATGCAGTTGAAAGAATATGTATATCACCGTAATCACCTCTATTCTCTGAAACTATACTCAACCGAAAAGAATCCCCAAGGAGGATTTCCGTGTTAGATAAAATTACTTCAAAGTATGGCTGAGGAACTAGTTGCTCAGTCGAAAGATATCTTTCAGGCAAGATAAGAATGGTCAAACTGAAATAGAGAATGATGATAACCCCAATAATTGGATAAAGTAAAGTTTTTCTCATGGAAACTGAAAACAAAGCATTGTTAAAAAAGGATAATAAAATACAGTCAAAAACTCAGACATCTTATTAGAAGAGAAACAAAATTAAAAACATGGTAAAGAAGGGTGCAATAGAAGAGATATTCAGCAAGGCGCGATTTGCAGATGAACCAAAATCATACGTAATTTTCTACAGAGATTTTCACACAATTAAAGAATTAACATTGCCAGAATTTTTAACTCAATCAAATAATTTCCAAACTATCCCAATAAGCAGAATCAAAAAAATCAAGAAGAGTAATACGATTTTATTTGAAAAGAATGTTGCAAGAGATGAATAGTATTGGGGATTCCTGAAAAAATCAAAGCCATTCAAGACGAGATGGCAAAAACTCAGATTAACAAAGCTACAGAACATCACATAGGCTTACTCAAAGCAAAGATTGCAAAACTGAAAAGAGAGCAAGAGGCAGACATTACCAAAAAATCTGGAATGAAGCAAGATGGATTTGATGTTAGAAGAAGTGGAGATGCGACAGTTGTGTTTATCGGATTACCAAGTGTTGGGAAATCAACACTGCTAAACAAAATGACTGGAGCAAAATCAGCAGTAGGAGCGTTTCAATTTACTACACTTACAGTTGTTCCAGGCATGATGGAATACAGAGGAGCAAAAATCCAAGTATTAGATCTTCCCGGAATTATCAAAGGCGCATCTACAGGAAAGGGATTAGGAAAGAGAATTTTATCTGTTGCAAGAACAGCAGATCTTGTGTTACTTGTATTAGATGTGTTTCAACCATTTCATGAAGATGTACTTGTAAACGAATTAGGAAATATAGGAATCAGGCTGAACCAATTACCTCCAAACATTACAATAGAAAAAGCATCAATGGGTGGAATTGCAATTGCACAGCAAGTAAAATTAACAAAAATTACAGAGAAACATCTCAAAGATATTTTACATCTTTACGGGATAGTCAGTGCACGTGTTGTAGTAAGAGAAGATTTGACATCAGAACAACTAGCAGATCATATTGCTGGGAACATCAGTTATTCCAAAGCAATTACTATTTTGAATAAAATTGATTTAGTCGATAAAGAATTTCTAAAAGATTTAAAGACAAAGATAAAATCCGATGTAATAGAGGTTTCAGCAAATTCAAATATCAACATTGATTTGCTTAAAGAAAAAATCTATGAGAGATTAAAATTTATTAGAATCTATATGCGTCCAAAAGGCGGAGAAACAGATTTCAAAGAACCATTGATTGCAAGAGAAGGAGATACAGTTGAAGATATCTGTAACAAATTACATCGTAGATTGAAAAGAGAATTCAGATATGGTTTGGTATGGGGCAAAAGTGTAAAATTTGGTGGACAAAGAGTAGGTTTGAATCATATTTTACTAGATGAAGATGTTTTGACAATAATCAAACGTAGGTAAAACATGGTTTAGCATTTACATCACACATCTGTTTTTGTTATTAATCATTATTCTTTTAGTATCTGGTAGTTTTTTGCAGTTTAGATCACTTTTTTAACAGTCTCAATCTATGCAAGTAAATCGTCAGTGGATCCACCAGATGAATAAAAAATGAAAAAAGGCATAGAAGTTGTGTTAAAGCATGAAGAAAATATTCAATATGATGAAAATGATGAATCGGTAACTTTTGCTGAAATAACAGATAACAAAAATTGAAATTCTAACTGAGAAGCATCATGTATTTTTGATAGTCATTTCCATATCAAATTCTATGAATCAACGGAAATATAATAAAAAATATTTTTTTATAAATAAATGTGTTAATTACAAAAATAAATAATCTTAATGATATGAACAAACTAGTTTATTTTCAAGTATGACATTCTAAATATCATTTAATTTTGTATAATGATATTCTTTTTTGAATGGAGTTTGTAGAGATTGAGATTATCATAATAATGATTCTTGTGTGTTTTTATGCTCTTTTTAGTGGACTTGAAATTGCGATAGTTGGAGTTCGGCGTTCCAGAGTTATTCGTTTACATAGAAAACGGATTCCAGGATCTTCCCCTCTTTACAAATTAAAGATGAACCCTGGAATGATGACTGCAAGTGTTAATCTAGGAAATACATTGGTAAATGTAACATCCTCAGTTTTAGCAGCAGATGTTGCAATCAAATTACTGGGAAATCAAGGTGTGGGAGTAGTTATCGGCATAATGACATTTGTAATTTTGATATTTGGAGAAATATTGCCCAAAACATACTGTAATGTTAATCCTGAAAAAGTATCTCTTAGATTCAGTAAGATATTGCTGATATTTACTTATGTTATGTATCCATTTGTGAAATTTTTAGAGTACGTGACCATGTTGGTATTGAAACTTTCTGTAGGTTATTCTCCAAGACCAAAACCAATTACAGAAGAAGAAATCAAAGAAGTTGTAGATTTAGGATATGCAGAAAAAGCAATAGAAAAAGAAGAACGTGACATGGTACATAATGCATTAGAGTTTGACGATAAACCAATTCAAGACGTCATGACACCAAAAGAAAATGTTTTTTCATTATATGGAAAACTCACATTATCAAAAGTTATCTCAAAAATTGAAGACAGAGGTTTTTCACGCATTCCAGTTTTTGAGGAAACACCTGACAAAATTGTCGGAATATTGCATATATGGGATATTTCCAGGATTCCTGAAAAGAAATACTCAAAAATCACCATAGAAAAAATTGTAAGAAAACCTTTTTTTGTTTATTCCAGCGACAGAATCAGCAAACTCCTCATAGAACTTAAAAAAAAAGATATGCACATGGCAATTGTTGTAGATGATGAAGATAAGACAATTGGCATTATCACGGTAGAGGATTTGTTGGAAGAAATTGTAGGTGATATTGTTGGAGAATCTAAAAAACCATAATTATTTGATGGCTTGACAATTTCTGGAGTATAATTTTAATTTTGAATCAATATCATTAACTTATGATCTCACAATTGAAAAATACATTCTGTCTTTAAATTCAATGATTCTCAAAATAGGATGTTGAAAAACTTAATCTGGATGGTGTTTGCAGTGTTGATAATAATTCCATTACAATCTATTGTGTTTGCAGAATCATCTTATGACATCAATATTCCTTCTGGTTCGGGAGACAAAGATGCCCCCTTTCATTGGTCAAGTGAAAAAGATGGCAGTACCTCAGGATTTATCGAGATCATAGTAAGTGATACTGTTTTGTGGAGAAATGGAGACACAGTTGATCATACCGTGACTTCTGGAACTCCACAATCTGGTCCTGATAAAATTTTTGACAGTGGTAAGATAAGTCCGGGAAAATTCTTTGTGCAAAAGTTTACAAAAGTAGGAGAGTTTCCCTATTATTGTACTATCCACCCATGGAGAACAGGTCTTGTCAACGTAGTTAGTGGTTACCAGATTTTAAATGATGTTGGCTCTGATGTTGGAGACGGCAAAACAACCTTTGATGTAGAATACAAATTCAACAGACTGATCAACAGTGCAAGTATTGATGAAAGTGCAAAATCAATTTCTTTTGAGTTAATGGGAAATACAATAAACGATGACAACACGCTAACTTTGTTCATCCCATCTGCATTGATCAATGGAATATCTTCGGTATCCATTGATGAGATAATGACAGATGAATTTTCTCAGGAGTTTGAAGATGAAATCATCATCCTGTCAATTAAAGAAATCCCACATAATGCAAAATCAATAGCAGTTACAGGAGCCAACATTGTGCCTGAATTTACAGGGCTTGCTCCAATTGTTTTGATTGTGTCAATATGTGCAATAGTTTTGATTACAAAAAAACAATCAATTTTAAGATTCGGAATTAATAAATGATAAGGATTTTTGATCATAATTCTATCATGGAATTTTAGATTATTTGAAATTAGATTAGAAATATTAGATTGGGGTTTTATTCGATCAAGATCAATCATTATTCAAAACCAAATCAAAAATATATTGATTGATGAATCAAAATACCAATATTTTCTCAATGAATTCATGACAAGATAGATGCTATTAATTTTTGTTTTAAATTAAAATTCTTTGGGCGAACACAGTATAGATACCAATAATGGAAAATCCAAATGTAATTCCAGATAATATGTAAACATTGTGAACATTTTTACTTCCTTTTTATCCAATTGAGGGATATTGCCAATAAGAGTATGATGACTACCAAAAAAGAGTAGTACGGCAATCAGACATAGGGACTTGTAAAAAAGACAGTTTGTTTTACTGCAGTTTTCGCTATTGATGTAAACAGATTCTGATTTTCTTAAAATTTAATAAAACATCATTCATTTCTAAAAATACCTGCATACCAAATTGCGTCTTTGGAATAGAGTTTAGAGGTACTGTTTCAACTAGATCCAAAACATAGTTCTCCAGTTTTGTTTACAGTTACTTAGGATCACGTTAATTATCTCTACAAATGTTTTGTATTCTGTGTCCAATGCACCACTTTTGACGATAATAGATGTAATGATCTCATATTCTATCTGTTTTGATATCAGTTTTGAGCATGGAAAGATGTCTGAAATGCTGATGTTACAAATTACAATTAATTCAAACATGTTATCTGTAGTGTAACAATTATTGAAGACGTTGAGATAAATTTTATAAAAATACGAGATTAGATCAAAAACAAATAAAGAAATAATTTTTTGATAACAAAAATTAAAAATATTTTTTCATGTGATATTATTAATATTCAAATGCAGAACAAAGCAGGATCATAATGAATAAATAAATTCTAAGATATGTTTAACAGAAAAATATTTTAGTAAAAATGCGATCAATAAAATTTCGTAGTAAAAATTA
>JAOUNB010000031.1 GCA_029881195.1 Candidatus Nitrosopumilus sp. | reverse complement strand
ACACTAAAAGAAATTGTCAGACTTTTAGGTCCTGAAGCATTGCCTGATGAAGAAAAATTAATTCTTGAAGTTGCAAGAATGGTAAAGATTGCTTTGTTACAACAAAACTCATTTGATGATGTTGATACTTATTGCAGTCCAGAAAAACAATTCAAATTAATGAAATTATTAGTTGATTTTTACAAGAAAGGACAACAAGCACTCAAAGAAGGCGCATCATTAACCGACATACGTGAATTATCTGTAGTTAACAATTTACTTAAAGCAAGAATGGACATCAAAGATGATGAGATGCCAAAACTTGATCAATTAGATAAAGACATGCAAGACCAATTCAAATCAATTACGGGAGTTAAAATTTCAAATTGACAACAGAAGGTGGGGTTCAATACAGTAAGATTGCAGAAATCAAAGGTCCACTAGTTGTTGTAGATGATGTTGAAAATGCAGCCTTTGATGAATTAGTTGAAATTGAAACTAGTGACGGTGAAAGAAGATTAGGTAAAGTTCTCGAAGTAGGAAACGGTAAAGCAATTGTCCAAGTCTTTGAGGGAACAACTGGATTATCAATATCTGGAACTAACGCAAAATTTGTAGGTAAAGTAATGGAAATGCCCGTATCCAAAGAAGTACTGGGTAGAGTGTTTGATGGGTTAGGTAGACCAAAAGATGGATTGCCAGATCCAATTGCTGATAAATTTATTGATATTAATGGTGAACCAATGAATCCAGAACAACGTGAATATCCAAAGGATTTCATTCAAACTGGTGTCTCTGTAATTGATGGATTGATGACTCTAGTTAGAGGACAAAAACTTCCAATCTTTTCAGGTTCTGGTATGTCTCACAATCTTCTTGCAGCACAAATTGCAAGACAAGCAAGTGTTGTTGGTACGAGTGATGACTTTGCAGTAGTCTTTGCAGCAATAGGTGTACAATACAGTGAAGCAGAATATTTTAGACGAAGTCTTGAAGAATCTGGTGCACTAAAGAGAAGTGTTCTATTTCTAAATACGGCAGATGATCCTGCAATTGAGAGAATCATTACACCCCGTGTAGCTTTAACTGTTGCTGAATATTTGGCATTTGAATTAGGAATGCATGTTCTAGTTGTAATTACTGATATGACAAACTATGCAGAGGCACTAAGAGAGATTAGTGCAGCAAGAGAAGAAGTTCCTGGAAGAAAAGGATATCCTGGTTATCTTTACACCGACCTTTCAACACTTTATGAAAGAGCAGGAAAACTCAATGGTAAAAAAGGAAGTGTTACACAAGTTCCAATTTTATCAATGCCATCTGATGATATTACTCACCCAATACCTGATCTTACTGGTTACATTACTGAGGGACAAATAGTAGTTGGTAGAGATTTATTCAGACAAGGAGTTTATCCTCCTATCAACATTTTGATGAGTCTTAGTAGACTGATGAAAGACGGAATTGGTGAAGGAAGTACTAGAGAAGATCATAGTGAAGTTGCTAATCAAGTATATGATGCATATTCTAGAGCACAAGAAGTAAGAGCACTCGCAGGAATTGTAGGTAAAGCAGGACTTACTGAAATTGATCTCAAATATATGGATGTTGGTGATACTTTTGAAAAAGAGTTCCTTACGCAAGCGACTGATGAGAACAGAACAATTGAAGAAACACTTACTCTTATGTGGAAGATTGTATCAAAATTACCAAAGAATGAGATTACTAAAATCAAAGATAAATACGTAGAACAATATTACAAGGAAGAGTAACTGAATGTCATTTGGACAAAATGTTGCAGCAACAAAAATTGAACTTTTCAAATATAAAAAATCCACGCAAGTTGCTGTTATGGTTCAGCAAATTTTAGATGACAAACGTAAAGTTCTCTTAAAAAACATTGAAGAGATGATTCAAGAAGCATCTAAAGCAAGAGGTGGAATTTGGGAACCATTGCAAGATATTTACACATCAGTTAACGAAGCATATCTAGCATTAGGTACTAATACTGTTGATTCTGTTGCAGAATCAACGCCGCCAGTAATGGAAGTAGAGCTTCATGTTAGAAGAGTTGTTGATGTAAAAATCCCTGCACTTACAGTTACTGAAAAAGATACAAAATCAATGCCTTATGGTTTTGCAGATACTAACTCTTCAATTGATAGAGCAGCAAAACAAATCAAAGAATTAATGCCAAAAATTTGTAAAGCAGCAGAATATGAAAATTCTATTTTTAGTCTTGCAAAAGCATTAGAAAAGACTCAAAAATTGTTAAATGCCCTCGAAAATGTCATCATTCCTCAATACAAAGAAAATATTCGATTTATTCTCTCTACTCTAGAGGAAAGGGAAAGAGAAGAATTCGCAAAGTTAAAAAAAGTCAAGGAAAAGATGGAAAGTGGAAAATAATGGCAAAAGAAGAAATTAAAAAATTACTTGAAAACTCAAAAAAGGAATTAGATGCAGATTGTAATAAATTTGTAACATCTATCAAAGACGATCTGAACTCTTTCAAAAAGAAATCTCTGGATCAAATTTGAGTTAATTACCTCATCATGATTTAAATATGGACCTGAAGGAGCCACAACATAAATGAAAACTATCGTCATGTTACTTTTGGCAGCATCAGCAATTTCAATTCTAGGTTCAACTGGGGTTGCATTTGCAGCAGAAGATGGTGCATCTAGTGGCGACTCTATGAAACTCCTCGGTGCTGGTTTAGCATTTGGTATTGCAGCAGGTGGAGCAGGAATAGGTCTTGGCCAAGTAGGTGCAGCAGGTCTTGCAGTCATTAGTGAGAACCCAGCTTTACAATCTAAGGTGTTCATCTTCGTAGGTATGGTTGAATCAATCGCAATCTACGGTATAGTTATGATGTTTATCATCTTGGGACAATAGTCCTACAACATCTTTTTTAAATTTTTAAATTAATTATATTTTAGTTTGTTTACATCTAAAACTCTTGCACAGTATCTGCATTTGAGTACCCTTCCTTCTTTGTCAATTACATCCATTATGGATTCAATATGTTCTGTACTGTTTGTAATACAGTCTGGGTTTGAGCATCGAAATATCCTGTCAATCTCATTTGGAAGTGAGACTCTTCTTTTCTCTACAAGCTTAAAATCCTTTATAATGTTGATACTTGCTTTTGGTGCAATTACAGCAAGTTTGTTTGTATCATCATCCTTTAGGAATTTATTTTCAATTTTTATGATGTCTTTTTTCTTAAATTTGCCACTTGGAACATTTAGTGCTATGGTGATTAATTCACCATCTCTACCATCAATTCTTAATGCACTGAGTACTTGAAGGCCCTTGCCACCATCAATGTGGTCAATTACAGTGCCCTCTTTGATTCGTCGAACCATAAGTTCGGACTGTTCCATCAGAATACTTTGTATAGTCACCTGTATATATTATTGAAAGAATGAACCAATTCTATCAAAAGGATATCATCTCAATTAAGGATTTTGACAAGGAATCACTAGAAACAATATTTTTAGCAACTAACAAAATCATGCAACTAGATCCATCTGACAGAAGAGAGATATGCAAAGGGAAAACACTGGGATATTTATTTTATGAACCTAGTACTAGAACTAGACTCAGTTTTGATGCTGCTATGGCATCTGTTGGTGGAAATTCATTGGGAATCTCAAATATTTCCTCATCTTCAACTCAAAAAGGTGAGAGTCTTGCTGATACTGTACGAATAATGTCAATTTATTCTGATGTTCTAATATTGAGACATCCTCTTGATGGCTCTAGCAGATTTGCAGCTGAAGTTTCTGATAAACCTGTAATCAATGCTGGTAGTGGCACTGAAGAACATCCAACTCAGGCAATTCAAGATTTGTTTACAATCAAAAAAGAAAAGAAAAAGATTGATGGTCTAAAGATTGGTATTGTAGGTGATCTCAAGTATGGAAGAACCGTTTACTCTTTGTTGTATGGACTTGGAAATTATGATGTTGATGTACGTCTAATTTCTCCTGAATCACTAAAAATCAGATCTGATTCAGTCTATGAAATTAAAAAGAGATTAAATTTTACTGAATCCACTGATATTGCAGAAACAATTGATGATCTTGATGTTCTTTATGTTACAAGAATTCAAAAGGAAAGATTTCCTGACGAAGAAGAATATCTCAAGGTCAGGGGCAGTTATGTTGTTGGATTGGATTTGATTAAACAGATGAAAGATGATTCGATAGTTTTACATCCACTTCCAAGAATAGATGAAATTTCATCTGATGTTGACAGAACAAAAAATGCAAAATACTTTGAACAAGCTGAATATGGAAAATACACTCGTGCTGCTATTTTAGGCCTGATACTTAATGAAAATGGATTTTAATTTATCTTAAAATCCGTATTCCATATATCTAGAGACACTTCAATAGAACTGTTGACACAAACAAAAATAATTCCTATTTTCCCATTAGATTTAGTTCTATTCCCTAGGCAGGAATTACCGCTTCGAATTTTTGAACCACGTTACAAGCAATTAGTTGATGATTGTATGGTAGGTGATGGTCAGTTTGGTGTTTGTCTGCTTGATGAAAACAATACTGTAAGTGGTTGGAATTCTCCAAAATTAGTTGGAACAATTGCTAAGATTACCAAATGTGAAGACGTTCAAATAGATGGATTACAACTTCATATTGAAACTATAGGCAGAAACCCATTTAAAATAAAAAAAATTATTCCGCCATCAATCTCTCAACCTGAAAACTATGATCCACTATCAGTTGAAGGCCATCAAGAAATCTCTGACATGCATGAAAAAATTGGAACGGAAGAAAAAATGTACATTCAAGCAGAAGTTGAAATGATTCCAGAAATTGATGAAAATATTTCACTAGAAAAATGGGAGAGATTAGTTGAATTGTGGAAAAAGAAAATTGTTACACAGGCTTTACCCCAAATCGTTGAACCACACGCTTTGGATCATGTATTGGAACAATACTATCTAACCACTGATACGCCTACAGTTGATTACATCTACTCATTATCTGCACTTGGTGCAAAAGATCCCAATGAACTACAACCAATTTTAGAGGCAACAACAATGGATGACTTAATTCAAAAAGTAGAGGAATTACTGACAGTAAAATAGGCCTTTGTGATTAAAATGACAATGTCTCTTAGAAAATATAGTATCCTGGTTCTTGTAGCATGTTTGATATTTCCAGTAAGTAATGTCTATGGACATGGATTCGGAATTGATACCATATCCTCAGTTAATGTACAAGGTAAGGAATTATCAATCTCAGTAGAAATGCCGATGTATTTTGAAAATGCTCAAGAACAAATTACAATCACTGCAACTGAAGATGAAACAAAAGAAAATGCAAAAAATGTAACCTTTCTAATTGGATTATTTCATGAAAATGAAATGATTTTTAGAAATTATTTTTTTGCTGAGGATGGAATTTTGCAAATTAAGGTGACACCAACACAAGAAGAAAAAATAACAATTCATGGTGAACAAGATTCTCTGCTTGGAGCATGGCATGGTTCAGAATCAAATCCAATAGAAATTACAGGTCCATTGTTTACCTCATCTGGTTTGTATAATTTTGAGATTGAGATTAGAACTATTGATGAATCTACAAACATCCTGGAGAATTCTGGTGTCTATCATGCTGATTTGAGTCTAATTGAGACTGTTTCTTTCATTCAAAAGGATTCTGAAAACAACGACGTAGAATTTCGCTCAAAGTCCTACTTTGATTCAATTTCTAATTTCAAGTATGATTATGAGACTAAACAGGTTACCTTTGAAATGCCATTTGATTGGACTGAAAAACAAATGTCTCATGTATCAGTTGTTCATGTAGAAACTCATTTGCCAAAAGATTTTGTAGAATTTTTATCTCCAAGCTATTCTGCATATGTAAATGATGTTGAATTATTTAAATCATCAGTATCTGTTGATGATTATACAGAAGATGACGAAAGAATAATTCACCTTGTTTTGTTACAAGATCATTTACGATATTTGAAAAATGAAATGAAAAAAACTGATCAACCACTACCAGAAAAAATGATGCTTACAATATCTACTAGTAAAGATAAAGCATTTCCTTTAGAAGCTTATACAAAAAGTGAAGACTTTAAAGTAAATCTTTCATGGGATCCACTGGAAGTTCAACCTGGAATTGACACAAATTTTATTTTTACAATTAGGGATGGGAGAACTAATGATCCTTTGAGAAATTCTGATTATACCTTTGTACTTATCCAAAATGGAAAAGAAATTCATCGTGTATCTGGTACAGCACAAGTTGGTGGAGAATTTGAAAAATTTACATTTGCTGAAGACCAAACAGGTCCAACAGTAATTAAATTTGAAAATATTAGAAATACGGGACAAGAAACTGAATTTACACTTGTTGTTGTACCTGAATTTGGAACTATTGCATTGTTAATACTGGTAATATCAATTATGAGTATTGTATTTGTAACTAGAAGAAATCCACTAAAAATCTAAAGTGCAACTAGCTTTACAGTATCCATGTTTTTGTTTGTTTGAAAATCTTTTGTAATCGTAGAGACTTTTTCTGCATCACCATTAATCAAAAAGAGCTCCATGCATTTCTCTTTTTCAATTTTACTATGAAGATGTGTCGTAATAAGATCCTCAAAATTATGTGTTATTCCTGAAACAACATGATCAAATTCATCATTGTGAACAACCAAAAGTATTGCGTTAATATTTCCAGACAAATCTGCTTTTTGTTTTTCTTCTGAAACAAATGATCTGATTCCTGCTCTGATTGCTTCAGATCTCCCTGAAAATCCCATAGTTGTTTGTAACTTGTCAAGTTCTGAGAGAATTTCGTCATTTAATGAAATTGAAACTATTGGCATATGCCTAATATTATTAATTATCTTATAAGTTTAGCAATTAATCTTATTAAGATTTTATAGATTTATTAATAATTAGTAAAGAACTCCTGCGTGAATATTCAGATAAAAATGGCAATAATTGCAATTGCAATAATAATTCCATTAAGTTCCATTGCTGTTTATGGAACGAATTCAAACCAACAATTTACAAATACTGATAATTCCAAACTACAAGTCATTTCATCATTTAATCCACTTTACGAATTCTCGCGAATTGTAGGACAAGAAAATATTGATTCTTTCTTACTTGTTCCAATTGGAGTAGAACCTCATGATTGGGAACCCACTGTTAAAGATGTTCAAAAAATGCAAAATGCAGACCTAATCATTATCAATGGAATTGGTTTTGAAAACTGGGTAGATGATTTAGAAGAAACTGGTTATTCAGGTATGATAGTTGATACAAGTGAGGGAATTTTAATTAAAACTCACAAAGAACACAATCATGATGAAGGTGATCCACATATTTGGTTAAATCCTGTTTATGCCAAAATTCAAGTCCAAAATATTGCAATTGCATTTTCTAATTCTGATCCTGCTAATGACCAATATTATCAATCTAATGCTGCAAAATACATCAAAGAATTAGATCTACTTGATTCAAAAATTCAAACTGAACTATCTAATTGTAAAAATGACTTTATAGCTTTTCATGACGCATTTTCATATTTTGCTGACGAATACAATCTAAATCAACATACAATAATTTCATCAAATGATCCACACGGAGAAGCAACTGCAAAAACATTAGAAAATATCATTTCAACTGCTAAAAAATTAAATATTAATGTGATTTTTGCAGAAGAAAATGTTGATACTAGAACATCTGAAATTATTGCAAATGAGATAGATGGTAAAGTATTGGTTTTGTCTCCATTAGAAGTTGTATCTGATGGTACTTACATTTCTAGAATGAATGAAAATCTTGAAAATCTAAAGGAGGCATTATGTTGAAAATCGTTGAGATTGACAATCTAACTGTTCAATATCCGGATGTTAAAGCACTTGATAACGTAAGCTTTGAAGTAAATCAAGGCGATTTTCTAGGCATAATTGGTCCTAATGGAGCAGGAAAATCTACTCTCTTTGATGCTATGCTAGGACTTAATACAAAATACAAAGGAACTATCAAATTTTTTGGTGAGGATATTAGAAAATCAAAAAACTATCTTAAAGAAATTGGCTATGTTCCACAAAAACCAATCTTTGAAAAAAATTTTCCAGTTACAGTAACTGATGTTGTAAGAATGGGATTAAGAAATGAAACAGATGAAAATAAGATTGATGAAGTTTTACAACAATTGTGGATGCATGAACTAAGAAATAGAATAATTGGTGAATTATCTGGAGGTCAACAACAACGAGTTTTTATTGCAAAAGCACTGATTACAAACCCAAAAATTCTGATATTGGATGAACCTGTAACAGGAATTGATCAACAAAGCATTGATTTGTTTTACAGTATTCTTAGAGAATTAAACTCTAAACAAAAAATTACAATAATTTGGTCATCCCATGATTTGGATGCAGTAAATCAATTGGCAAATCATGTTGCATGTCTAAACAGAACACTATTTTTCCATGGTGAATCAGAGAAATTCTTTTCAAATGATGAACTAGTTAAACAATATTCTGAAGCGTCAATGCAGGAACACATGCATCATCACTGAAAAATGTCTCTAGAAATCCTAACTTTTAGTTTTATGCATAGAGCACTAATTTCTGGAATTGCAATCGCCATTCTTTGTTCTGTTGTTGGGTTATTCCTAGTTTTGAGACGTTATTCATTATTTGGTGATGCAATTGCCCATTCATCATTTGGTGGAATAGCACTAGGTTTGCTAGCTGGTGTTTACCCTTTATGGACAGCATATGGAGTTTCAATTGCAAGTGCATTAATTATTACAAAAATTAAAGATCGATACAACATTTCTGGCGATGCATCAATTGCAGTACTTTTATCGTCTGGAATTGCAGTTGGCCTAGTTATAATTGGATTATCAGGCGGATTTACGATTGATATCTTTAGTTTTCTATTTGGAAGTATTCTTCTAATTAGTGTAGATGACACTGTTCTAATTTTGGCATTAACTGGAGTAATCTTAATTGTAATTTTAATACTGTATCGTCAAATTCTTTACTCTACATTCAATGAAGAACAGGCTAAGGTAAGCGGAATTCCAGTTGAGAAAATAAATTATCTGATTGTATTTATGGCAGGAATTACTGTAGTTACATCAATTCAACTTGTTGGAGTGTTGCTAATTTCAGCTCTGTTTGTAATTCCTAATGTCACAGCAATTATGTATGGGAAAGGATTCAAGCAAACAGCAATTATTTCTATGAGCTTTTCTATTTTTTCTGTAGTTGTGGGAATTTTACTCTCTTACATATTTGATATTACTCCTGCAGGAACTATAGTCTTATTGGCAATTAGTCTGCTTGCAGGAACTATGGGGATAAAATCTTCTGGATTGTTATCTAAGAACTAATCAAAGAATTTAATCTTCTTTTATCTTGTATGCTTTTTACATAAAATAGAGATGTTGCAATAATCCCTAATGCAATTAGTGGTGATGCTATCTCTGTATATTTTAATTCTAATCTCTCTGTTGTTTGTAATTGTGACGCAATCAAAGGAGTTTCTGTAATTTTTATTGTTCCAATTTTGTTTGCTTGTTGTTCAACAAACCACACATTATCATTTCCATCTGATGTCATGAATTGGACAAATGATGTTTCAGTTGGAATCGGAACTTCGATCAGGTGATCATTATCAGGATCATATACTCCAATGCTATCTACTGTATGTTGTGCAAACCACACATTTCCATATTTGTCAAATGTCATTCCAAAAGGTAATGCTTCATCATCAGGAACTGAAATTCTATCAAATGTTTCAAAAACTGGATTAAATCTAGCAATTCCCAAGCCTGTATGCTCTGCAATCCAGAGATTTCCCTCATCGTCAAAAAGCAAAGCCTCAGGACCCTGCAATGGAGGCTCAGCTGAGAATTCTCTAATTTTGTTATTTTTAGAATCAATATATCCAATTTTTCCTGCACCAGTTGTTGTATACCATATTTTACCTTCATCATCAATTGCTAGTGCAAATGGCAATGATTCTTTTTGTGATAAGATAATTTCTTCAAATTCATCAGTATCTGGTGAATATTTCACAATTTTGTCTTTGTTGATTACTGTGATCCAAATATTCCCATCAAAGTCTGACTGAATGAAAAGCGGGGTATTTTCTGAAATTACTGGATCTAATTTGGGAATAGATTTTGTTGTAATTTGTTTAGTATGAGGATCTAAAAATCCAATTTGATTTCTTGGAGTATCTGTAAACCAAATGTTGCCTTTGCTGTCTTGTGTTAGAAATGTTGTAGTTAAACCATCAAAGGAATACGGTGTAAATTCTTGAGTTTCAAGTGAAAATTGCCATAATCTTGGAGCTGATGCATCGCTAATCCAAATTGAACCACTTCCATCATACAAAGGATATAGTGGTTTTGCATCTTCTGGTAATTCATACTCTATAACCTGTGTTTGAATATCATTCAGTCTTGGTTTTACAAATAAATTCAAAAGTTTTGATTCGTTTGCATTCTCTGTTCTTTGGGCTTCAATCTCTACTAACCATTCTCCTGAAAATCCAAATGTTAATTCTCCTTGAAATTCTATTGGTCTGTCCTCCTCTTGTTTGATTAATTCCATGGGAACTTCGATTGGGGAAATACCCTTTGATGGATTTGATATCTTTACTTTAAGTTGATTTGAATCGTATAGTTGATTTCCTTCAAAATCACTTACTTTAACCAAAATTGTATTTGTTCCACTTGAAAATGGCGAAATATCAATATCGAATTTTGCATTTTCTGTAAATTCTATTGTCTTGAATCCATAAACAATCTCTTGAGCATCAACTTTTTGAATTTCACCAGCAGGTAATGTTCCATTTGCTAACAGTGCAACTACTCCAAGAAGAACAATTCCCAAGCCTGCATCAACTTTAAGTGATCTCTTTAATTTTTTGTGAACTGAAATCTTTCCTGACTGAAAATTCTTTTCGGCATTTTTTTGAACTTTAAACTGAAAAAATCCTCCTAATCCAATCATAATTGCTGCAATTGCAATTTTAAGAATAATCAATTGTCCATAAACCGATTCTGTGATTAACCCAACATCGCTTTCTAAGAACCACATCAAAGTTGGTCCTGTAATTATGACAATTCCTACTGAAATTATGAATGCTATTGAAAATCTTGGAATTAGTAACAGGCTCATTTTCTCTCGATTTTTTTCTTTTAACTGAGAAAATGTTGGAAGCAATGTAAATACAAAATAGAAAATTCCACCTATCCAGACTGCTGCAACTAGATTGTGAATGTAGTCTAATACAAGCGGTGCCATGTTTCCAGTTGCTGCACCGTGTCCAATCAAACTTGTAGTTGAAATCAATCCCAACGAAACTATTAGCATTGGAATCTGATTTCTCTTTGATAGGGTTTTCTTTTTATCCATTCCAAACCAAATCCCAAGTAAAATTATTGTTATAATCATTCTAGCTAACCATACTATTCCAAAGTCTGTTTCTATCACAATTAGCGGTGATACTTCTAGTCTGATAGTTTGAATTACTAACATGAGAATATCTGATATGAAAACAAGCATTAATCCAATTCCAGTAATTGACATGAATTTTCCATGATGAAAGTTTTCTATCTTTTCTAATTCTTCTTTGATTAATTGCTTGTTTTGGGTTCCCCAAATTATTAGTGATGCAATCACTGCACCCAAAACAATTGTTTGACCTAGAATTCCCGGAAATCTTGCACCAGCTTCGGGTAAAAATACAAGTTCTGACGGTCTTTCTTGATCAAACAAAGAAGGATCAATTACAACATCTCCTACAGCAAACAAAAATGCACTTGGGACAAGATGTCCATCAACTTTTGATAGAACTTTAGTTGATGCTGTGTAAATTCCATCTTCTAGTGGTGGAGTTGAAACAATTAGGGATAACTCTCCTTCATAGTAACTAGTATCTTTGTTGTCGATTTGATTCCCGTCACCATCAAATACTTTGATTTCACTAAAATCAATATCAACTGGTTCTGAAAAAAATACAATCACTTCTGTAATTCCCGCTGGAGAATTTGATGTTAAACTAGGAATGGTTTCCTCTGTAAATGGATGTGCAAATACAAATGGAATGGATACTGATGACAAAACTAGTAAAAGTATTAGAAATTTTTTCATATAATCCTAAAACTATTGTTGACAATTTAAACAGTTTTCATCTGTTCGTCATTTGTACCAATTCACGTAAAGATAATAACTTGTAATTGTCATATGATATCTGTGAAGTTAGTAATTTTTGGATTAATTGGATTATTGTTTAGCATTGGAATGGTTTCTCCATCATTTGCACATACAACTGTAGAAGTAGAACAATACAAAATAGAAGCGGGATGGGGAATTGAACCTCCTGTTGTAGGGATTAGGAATGATTTTGTCTTTAAAATAACTGAACCTGGAGAAACCGAGGGTTCATACAAAGGAGTAACCAATGTTTTCAAAAGTGTTGAAGCAATAGCTATGTATGGTGGTGCTATCAAAAAAATTGATATTAATTCAGATCCAAGACCGGGATACTATTTTTCACCTGTAATACCAACTAAAACTGGTAGCTATACCATTGAATTGAAAGGAGATATCAGTGGAACTATAATTGATATAAAAATTCCCGTTGAAGATGTAGAGCCTACTGCAGTTTTAGATTTTCCTCCCACAAGTAGTGAGGGAACTGCAGACATTACTGCTCTAAAAAACGCAATTTCATCTATTCAACAAGATGTTTCTAAAATAAAATCTGGTGAGGCATCTGTATCTTCTGATGAAGGAGCAGCTTATGACTTTGCAATATTTGGGTTGTCAATTGCAGCAGCAGCTATCATCTTGGCAATTATTGCTTTAATAAAAAGAAAATAGAAAAAGAGGATTCCTAAAATCTTGGAATGACTCTAGATTTTGCAGTTACTGCGACTATGCTTATGATTGCAACAGCTAGTACCATCATTGCAATTGTACCAAATTCTGGGACAACATTTGAGAATACTACTTGTTCACCAATTGGTCCAGTCTTTGGATCATTTACACCATAACCTTGGAAGGTAATAGTAATGTCTACTGGATCAGATGTACTGAGAGCTTTTGTTGTGTGTACTCCTTTTCCATCGTGATGATGTGCGCCTGTATCTTCTAGCACTGTATTGCCGTTTTGTGTAACTTTGAGGTCATGATTAACGTGTTCAGCATCCTCGAATTCAACATTGATCTCCATCATTTCACCATTTGTTGGTGTTGAAGTCCAAATTGAAACTTTTGTACCGTCAGACAACATTCCTGTTGCTGTTGCAGCACCTTCCATATGCATTTCATCGTCCATATGCATTTCATCGTCCATCATGTCATCATCAGCTTCTACTTCTTGTACTACAATCAAACCTTGCATCCAAGGATGGACCATACAGAAGTAAGGAACTTCACCAATTGTGTCAGGAGACCATTCAAATGAATTTCCTGCCATTAACAATCCGGTATCAAATTCGCCACTTGGACCATCTTCAGGTGTTCCTGCCGTGAATGTGTGTGCTGCAGTGTCAGGATTTGACATAATTACTTTGCCACCTACATCAACTGTTGCAGTGCTTGGAATATAACATCCCTCTGCTGTATCTTCACATCCTGGAGCGCCAGAACCCTGTGCTGCCTCAATTGTGACTTCTGAGTGATCTGCAAATGCAGCTGGTGTTGTTGCAACGATTCCAGCTACAATAGCAAATAGTACGAAGAAAGAGCAAATTGCTTTAGTCTTCATTAGATTGGATACCTGTTCGGATACATAAAAACCTCACTGGAATTTCCAGATATAGTATTAGTATTTTCTTAACTGGTACAACTTTAGAATTCCAAATAATGGAATTCCTGCATACATTCCAATGTTTAGTAGAACTATAGATATCCCATATCCTATCATTTCTTCTTCTGAATCAATGCTTACATGATTCAACAAGGATAATGATGTCAACATTGGAGTTAGTGTAATTTTCATAATTTCTTTGAAAATTGGCTGTTCTCGCTCAAAGTCTGCAACTATTGGTGAAAATGAATAGTAGAACTGATTGAATGTGCTCATAAATGCAGAGCCAGATTCTGTTGGTAAAATGGTATTATCTCTAAGTTCTCTTAGTTGCTGGACTTGTGGTGCAAGTTCAGAGCCATATGTTGCAGTAGCAATTAGGCATCCACCGTTTTCACCATTTATTTTGTCGTCAGGTGTTGTTATTGGTTGAGCTTGAGCCTCTCCAACTAAAATATCAAAAGATACTATTTCAGGTGGAATTGGTTGGAACAAAATTCCTTCAACTACAAAGTCCATAGAATATACTCCTCCCCCCAAATTGAATTCAATTGGAATCTTTACAGAACCCAATGATGTGTGTGTTAATGGAATCGGTCCAAAAACAGTTTCACCATCTTTGGAAACTGATATGGTATAATCAATATGTTCTTGGATTTTCTGTGTCTGAGGATTGATAAAATCAATATTTATTTTACTTTGTGTATTTGGTTCTATTGGATCATATGTTAATTTCACATCCAGCGTTCCTTTCTCAGTTGGGAGAGTTTGTGATTCTGCAAACGCTGGAATAATTAACAATGGAATTATCAATAATACAAGTAGAAATTTCATATATTTTATCTAAAAATCATGCATAAAAGTTGTACTCCCTTTTCCTAAAAAAATTCCCATAGGTAGAAATCCTATACCATCTTTAAATATGGAATTAACTCAATTTTTGTATTGCACAAATTTGCGTTATTACTTTCAATTATCGCTGTTTTTACAATCCCGGTAATTCTTCCTAATGCTTTTGCTCATGGACTTGGAGGTGATCAGGCTGAACCTCTGAGCTTCGGTGATATGGAGGTAACTGTTCGTACACAACTGAGCCCTTCTGATATTACTGTTGGCGAACTTGATTCTGCCAATATGCAAATTCGTTTCTTTGATACGTTGACTGATACAAATCTGGACAAAGTCACATACAGAGTGGAAGTTTGGCAAAGTGGCGAACTTTTAGCTAGAAATCTATTTTATGATATGGATGGAAGGCTGGATGTAAAAATCAAACCTCAACCTAACTGTAATAAG
>JAOUNB010000101.1 GCA_029881195.1 Candidatus Nitrosopumilus sp. | reverse complement strand
TGCATGCCAAGTTAGAGTGAGACACAACTTTGTCACCTACTTTGAAATTTTGTACATCTTCACCTACTGCTATTACGTCACCTGCTACATCAGAGCCAGAAACATGTGGAAGAGGAACCGCTACTGGTACGCCTCTCATTCCCCAAATATCATTATAATTTAATGCCGAAGCCTTGTTAGTGAAAATAACCTCATCAGGCTTTGGTTTTGGTTCATCTATATCCTGGACTTTGAGGATTTTAGCATAATTATCATCCGGTGCATATTCATTGTATACAACTGCTTTCATAAGTTAACCAAATCGTTACCCATAATTATATTTTTTCTGAATTATACTCGATTTATCTTAAAATCACGTTTTGGTTGCTGAATAGAGAGTAGTATTTGCTTGAGTTGATCATCAGAGATCTGACCAGGAAGTTTACCTTGTGTTGCCATTCCGATCAAATATTGCTCAACTAGTTCAGACAGTTCAGATTTTACCATTTTGATATTATTTAATCTCAGCCTAGCTTCAGGTGAAAGAATTTGTTTTAGAATTTGTTCTTTTTGTTTGGATGATTCACTATTAGTGTCTTCAAAAGGAGGTTCATTAGATTCTGGAAAACTCATTTTGAACCTATGTGTAAACTTTCAATTGAGGATTCTCAACAATTAGTTCTTTAAGAATTTCAGTGGATAGACGGTCTAGTTTTTGCATTCCGTGTTTAGAAATGACTCTACCTTTCTTCTCAACTTTTTCTAAATAGCCAAGTTTTTCTAATCCTTGAATAGCATTTCGGATAATTGCACCGCCTGCATCTTTATGGTGGGCAGCTCCATATCCAGATGGCTTGCCACCACCATAATCTTTTCTTAATTCATTAATTCCAATTGGGCCATGAAAATAAATTTTTCTCATAATTGATGCGCATCTAGTATACCACCAGTCTCGCTCTTGTGGAGGTTTGTCGGCGTGAGCTCCAGTTTTGACAAATGGAATCCAAGATGGTGCAGGAATATCTTCATTCTTTAGAATCTCTGCAAGTCTTTTAATTAACACATCTGCTGGTACGTCGTATACCTTTGCCATAAAGTGAAAAAATCGATAATCGTCTTATAAATCATTGAGACATTCAGATAGGTTTCATAAACATATTCAAGCGTGAATTACCAGATCGGTATTAGTTTTAGTTTTCATTCAAACACATAGTAATAATTCATATAAATTCTCAGTGTTATCTAGATATTATTTTAAAAAAGGAAATCTAGTTAGAATTGTCACTAATCAATAAACCATTGTTAGTTTTAAATTCTAATTTTAAATTTTAGTTATCTAATTAGCCCTTGACTGATTAGAAATTCTATTCCTTTAACAAAATCCCTCTCAGAAATCAAGTCATCTGCCCACCACCCGGCATTATTTTTTATCCAAGATGGAATTTCTTGAGATCCTGCGGATTTGGATTCAGTAATTGGAATGTTAATGATGTTTTGATTAATTAAAAATTGAATTGATTGGATAAATTCTTCATCACCTACAATTCCATCTGCCCACCACTCGGCATTACTTTTTATCCAAGATGGGACGATGGTAGTTTTTTCTTCTTTTACAGATTGAGAAGTAAGAGAAATATCCGATATTGATGTAAAATATTTTTCAAAGTTTTTAGAATTATGACCGATTAAAATTATTTTTAATTGGTATTGCCCATCAGTTGGAATTGAAACAGACTCTTGATAAATTCCATAGGAAGCCAAAATACCAAGATATGTTTCAGAGATTCCCATGTTGGACCAAATCTCTTTTCCAGCGGAATCAGTAATACTATAGGCAAATAAAATATCTTGTGCAGGATTATTATTTACATCAAAGAAAGAGAATGTAAGGGGGATTTTTTCACCTGCAGTAAGTTCGGAATTCCAGGATACCTTTGTAGAAAAACCATTTTCAAACATTAAATCTAGTTCATTGAGATCAATTCGTTCACCAGACAAGATTTCTATTTTTATTATATTATCATCATTTGTAGTATTTTGCTTATTTTTGATTAACATGAGTTCTTCATGTGGAATGTTTATTCTAACAATATTTTCATCAGGTTTTGATATATCAAAATGAAAAAAATCATCTTGAATTTGAATATCTTCTATAAAAATATCAATGTCATGTCCTTGTTTGAAAGCGGAAAAATCTTTTTCCAATGACACTATTTGATTAATGCTAGAATCGTGTTTCTGATCAATTGAGTTATAGGATATTTCATATGAGATTTTATCCATTAATTCATCATAACTAAAATTTGAAATTTTATCATTGTATGATTTTATAGATATTGGAAATTCTTGAGCATTTGCAATTTTAATTGGGAATGTTTGTTTTTGAGGGAGATGCAAGAAAGTTTCAAAGAGTAAATCTGTTGTAGTCATTGTTTTTGGATTTGTTGCACCTACAATAGAAACTTGGATATTATATTGTCCACTTTTATCAAAAACAGGGCCTTGAATTACAGGTAATGAGTCACCTCTTGCATAATAGGCTCCAGCTATGGCATGTTTTTCACCATAATACTTTGTGCATTTCCAAAGGTTTTGATCTTGACATCCAGATGTAGGTTTAATCTCTAAATCTAATTTACCATCATCATCAAAAAAGTATTCATTGGCAACTAGAGCATCTTCATGAAATATCTGAACTCTGTAGGTAACACTCTTGATGTTAGTGTTTGTATCGCTATCAAAGAATCTAATTGACAAGTTGGCACTTTTAGAATCACCGTAAATAAAATCTTCTGGAGATAAAATGGTAGTCAAAGCTACTTTTAGTCCATCAAAATCTATTGGTGGTGCAAGAGATCCTGAGTGATGTTGGGCATATGCAGGGGTAATTGACATAGCAAACAAGCCTACAACTAATAATAGAACTAACCTTGAAATCATAATTCTAGATGTTTTGAAGATGTTAAAAAATCATTGTAAGTTCTAAGGTATAATTTTGCGATAAGTGTGCCCACACAAGTTACAAGAAATTCTGATCGACTTAATAGATGTCCTGCCTAAACGAATTCGAGAGTTTATTCCAGGTGCTATAAATGACTTGCATTTTTTGCAGAAAGCCATTCTAAGATCATAAGGCATTCGAATTTTGTGTCTTGTGCTAATTCTTCTGGCAAGATATGCCTGACGTTGAGAAAGTTCGGGGTTTGTTTTTGCGTTAGTTGTTGCATTTTCAATAAGAATTTGCATTCGCTCCATTGCAATTTTTCTAACCGTAGATTTCACACTATTATATGAGATTGCACCTAAAAATTGGTTCTCATCATAATGTAAAAATGCAGTCAGCGGGATTCGAACCCGCGTCACAGGGTTGGAAACCCCGAATACTAACCAGGCTATACTATGACTGCAACAGAATGCAAATTTTAGTTCCTACATAAAAATGGTTTTTTCATATTCATAAAGCAGTCTTGAAACTACAACATGGCTTTCAAATGACTCATCACCAATAGAATACAGATTAGTGATTTGGTTTTCAACCAAATCTGAAAAATGTCCTTTTTGGAATCCACCAACTACAATACATGAATTATCTGAAATTTTTTCTGCAACTTTTTCATATGAACTAGATTTGCCCTTGGTAGAAAATCCAATTACTCTGGATGGATTAATTTCATCAAGTAATTCTGAAAATGTTTTTTCTTTAATTTCTAGTAATACTTCATTATTTGCAATGATTTTTCTTTCTTGATACAGTTTTTCAATTACTCCCTCAAATCTATGATAAGATTTTGGAATGTGAACATTTTGACCAAAGTAAATTACTTTATCATCAACTGTATGAATGTAAATTTTTATTTTGTTGTGAAGATATAATGGTATTGTAGTAGCTTCAAGTATTGAAAAATGTACCAAATCTGGTCTTCCTCTTTTCATTTCATTTTCAATCCCTTTCATAGCTGCAAAATGCCATGAATTGTCAAGAAGAATTTCAGTAGAATACTTACCAAGTTTTCTTGCATGGGAGATTACTGATGGATGAGATTTAATTTCATGAGGCACTGTCTCTAAAGAAGACTCGGCAAGAATTAGAGAAATCATACTAGTTT
>JAOUNB010000100.1 GCA_029881195.1 Candidatus Nitrosopumilus sp. | reverse complement strand
CATTCCAGGGTTTTCACCTGCAACAACCTTTGGCATAAATTCTTTTAGTTCATCGGCAAGATGAATATCTCCCTCAACTACCTTTACTGTATGTCCGCCTTTTTCTAATGCTCTTGCAACTCTTTCCACGGCATTTGAGCTGTAATGCTCCTTTGTACTCATTCCAAAAACATTGATTACATCATTAGGATCAATAATTTTCTCATTATATATTAGAGCAACTTTCAAGATAGAATTAACAGATTTTGTTCATTAATAAATCTGCATTCATTTAACGATTGTTTTGTTGTTTAACTAGCATGAAATTAAAACTATGAGTTATTTTCAACTCATGGTAATCTTACAGTATCGAATGATATCTTTTGCAGACTGTTGTTTGAATTACCTTGAAATTATCCGGAACGTGTATGAAAATTTATACAGCAATTACATTCTTTTGCAATGCATTCTTTTTCTGCATAATGTCCACATATTCCGCACTCACAATGTATCATCATCATAATGCAATTACACATTTTTAACATATAATGGATCTGTATTTTTTGCTTCTATAGACACATATGATCAGAATATCATTCTTGAAAATAAAATACATCGTATTTTTCATGTAGTTTTCTTACCTGTTTTTTACACATATTCCAAAATTGTTTGTATTCTTCATCAGTCAGTGAGCGGCCATACTTAGAATAAAACCATCCTACAAAGTCATCTTCAATCTTGCCAAATACAAAACCTAGATGAAAGTCTTCTGAAATATTTATGCCAAACTGTCTTTTAGGTTGTAGATCATTCCATCTTGCACAAAGACCATCAAATAACTCTAGTGCGTTGTCAAGTAACTTCTCTAAATGTTGTTTTGTTCCATCGTCAAGTCTCATGAATATTTATCGGAGTTCTGACTAATTATGATTAAAACAAGAATATCAAACTTGAAAATTATGATTTCAAATCTTAGAAAAATCTGTTCAATCAAATAAATAATGTCTATCTGAACAGTATCAAGCGCTACCCTCAGATTAGAATTCATGAATAAGAAACACAAACAATCATTCAAAAAGTGATGTCTCTATTAAACAGATAGTGTAGTATCGTAGTGGTGTGAGTTTGCATATCTGTAAGGAAGGACTGAATTAACTACGCAACTACGAAAAAAGACTCACGTGAAAATCACAAATGAAAATTATCTTCATGTAATTTAACTAACTATTGATTTACTCAAAACATGAGTTTAGGACTTACATTTGTCAATTTTGCATACTGTGAATTAGAGGGTAAATGGCAAAAAACATCCAAACTATCCCAAGATGCAGAAACCTTCGAGGCGATGGAGGATAATGCTAAAATAAACATCCGAATATTCACAGAAGAAAAAATACACTATTACATGAAAAAAGGTGCCAAGATCACGATAAAAGACCATGTGTTAAAATTTGATAAAGCCGAACTAGCATGACTGTAATTGCAGAGTGTTGACGTAAAAAGAATAATTAGTATTGGACCTATTCTGTTTGTAATCGTCTTTTTCTTTCTTATTCAACTAGTTGTAAAAATTTGTTTTGGGAATAGTTCTATTGATGGCCAGCTGGTGAATAACAGATGCCATGCCCTTACGTGATCACGTCTTTGGCAAGTAAATATGCCTCTTCATTTTCTTTCATTACTACTCATCTAACTCAAAAAACTCCTCACATTTAGAAAATCACTTGATCAAGTAATCTTGTTTTTTATTATTAAATAAAAAAGAAAAAGTGGTTATTGACCACAATTACAATGAGATCCACACATACATGGTCCATCTATTCCTGCACAGTTGCATACGCCATCTGCACTACAATTACAATCACCAGAACATTGACAAGTTCCATCTTTTATCGTCCCACTGCTATCCATTGTTACTATGGAATAACTTACTGTAAATGGATCTGAGTTCATTGTGTGAACTGCAAGCGCATTTCCAGTGAACATCCAAGATCCGGCCTTGTTTTGTGGGTTAACCAATGTCAGAGCAAACTTTGTCTCGCCATCTGGTGTCCATGTTGGCTGCCCTCTGTCTTCTCCTTCTGCCAATGGTCCGTGAAGTACAACTAGCTGAATGTTTTCAGAAGCAGCATATGTCAAAAGTCCTGAATGTTCATTGTCACGTGGTGGTAATAACACTGCAAGTTGGTGGTTTTCATGACCAAGTCCTGGGTCTTGAGAAGATGTTATTGTACCGGATACAGCCGTCATGCTATGACTCATAGATTTACTGTGGTATATTTGCCCACAACTGCAGGTTCCATCAGAACCATGCACGCTTGTTCCACATGTGCAATTAGAACCGCACATGCACATGCCATCTGCATTGTTTGGACAAGTACAGTTTCCATCTTTGTCACATGAGCAACCAGTGGCACATTGGCATTGTCCATCTGTACCACATGTACAGTTAGGACCACACATACAAGCACCTTGCTCTCCAGAACATGTACACATGCCATCTTTGTCACATGAACAATCATCTGCACAATAACACGTTCCACTCATGCCAAAGCTGTTTGAAACTTTTGCATAATGAGCAGAATAACTTATCGTAAATGGATCTGAGTTCATTGTGTGAACTGCAAGCGCATTTCCAGTGAACATCCAAGATCCGGCCTTGTTTTGTGGGTTAACCAATGTCAGAGCAAACTTTGTCTCGCCATCTGGTGTCCATGTTGGCTGCCCTCTGTCTTCTCCTTCTGCCAATGGTCCGTGAAGTACAACTAGCTGAATGTTTTCAGAAGCAGAATAGGTAAGCATTCCCTTGTATAGATCATCAGATGGTGGCAACAACACTGCGAGTTGGTGGTTTTCATGACCAAGTCCTGGGTCTTGAGAAGATGTCATTGTACCTGATTCGGTTTTCATAGCGTGTCCATCAGATTTACCGTGGGACATTTGTCCACACATACAGGTTCCATCAGAACCATGCATGCTTGTTCCACATGTACAACTAGGGCCGCAAACACATGGTCCTTCCTCTCCTGTACAGTTACACACTCCGTCAATACCACAGGTGCAATCACCTGCACAATTACAGGTTTCACCTGACATTCGTTTTTGAGTTACTGTAGGAGAAAATTCAGAGTCCTGTTCTTCATATGCTTGTCGTCCTCCTGGAATCTCAGAACATAGTCTGTCTCCACAGACTTGATTTTTTGTCTGTGGGCCGTACTTTGATACTGATATTCCCTGTGCCTTCATGGCTTCAGCGTCTGGAATGATGCCCGCAGATGTAACTATGGATGTCGTCAAAAGTATTGTGATAGTCAATAATACTGTAAACAGTCTATTCATTGAAGTAAAGAATTGTTCTTCTTATAAAAAATCAAAGTGCTAATCTCAAGATTGATTTTGTCTATGGTACAACCTTCAATTTCACTAATGGAAATCATATTCTATCTTAAAAGACAAAAATCACCAACTAAAAGTAAATTGAATTTTTCTTTACGAATTGTATTACTAGTTAGTGTGTTTATTTCATTTGGAGTATTTTCTCAATCTGCATCAGCGCAGGATATTCCTCCTTGGATAAAGAACAATGCGAGTTGGTGGGCAGAAGATAAGATAAATGATGATGAGTTTGTAAATGGCATTCAGTATCTGATTCAAAAGGAAATCCTGAGAATCCCTCAGACACAAATTTCTAAAACTCAAGAATCAGAAGACATCCCTCCTTGGATAAAGAACAATGCGAGTTGGTGGGCAGAAGATAAGATAAATGATGATGAGTTTGTAAATGGTATCCAGTATCTGATTTCACAACACATCGTCTCTATTGATAATCCCAATCAAGAAGCAAAAGAATCAACAATTCAAAAAATTGGAACCTTTGATATTTCAAAGGCAGGTCCTGTTGAAGGAGACAAGGACGCGGTATTTACGATAATAATGTTCAGTGATTACCAATGTGAAAAGTGTGCCTTGTGGTTTCAGCATGAAAAAAGTTTGCTTATAAAAGAATTGATTGATTCTGGCAAGGCAAAGTTCTACCATTTTGATTTTCCATTTCTTGGTGAAGATTCGTTTTTAGCTGCTGAATCTTCCCATTGTGCAAATGATCAGGGCAGATACTCAGATTA
>JAOUNB010000030.1 GCA_029881195.1 Candidatus Nitrosopumilus sp. | reverse complement strand
AAAACAAAGGACCCACAGAGCTATGTTGACAGATACAACAACGAGGCGACTTACAAGAAATGGTTTGATGATAACTTTCCAGAATATGATTCGATTTATCAGGCAGTAGGTTTGGATGAACCTAAAGTTGACGACGTTGAAGAACCTAAAGTTGTAGAGAAGAAATTTGGAATTTGTGGCCCTGGAACAAAGCTGATTGAAGGGATTTGTACAATTGTTGACAAATCAGTTGTAAAATCAGTTGTAAAGCCTTGGTGGCAGTTTTGGTAATTTACTGAAAAAGTTAAGTTTTAATCACAATGTTTTATCAGAATTAGTATGGGAAAGCTAAGTCGAAATCTTAGAATTTGCGGTGACTGTGGTATTGCATACACTTCTGTTAGCTTTACAAAATACATAGATCAGTGTCCGATATGTAAATCACGAAGATTTGAAGCAATTCCCATTAAAACAGAAAAAGATTAATTTTCAATAAAGCAATTTGAACCGAATTATGGTTTGAAATAATTCTACATAATCAATATAACAATGATTTTTTTAGTAGAAGTAATTGCTTGTATTCAATGACTGAAGATCCAGAAATTCAAAAAATTATGCAAAAAAAATTAGCTGAGATGCTCAATCAAAAAAACCAGCCTAAAATTGAGCCCGGTATCATAGACTTGAATGGATCTAATTTTGATCAGATTATTTCATCTGATAATCCAACACTAGTAGATTTTTGGGCAGAATGGTGTGGTCCATGTAAATCGATGCATCCGGTATTTGAGAGCCTCTCAAAGAAATATCCTAATGTAAAATTTGCCAGGGTAAATGTAGATCAAAATCAGAATATTTCAACAAGGTTTGGTATTCAATCCATTCCAACATTTATCATGTTCAAATCAGGTCAGATTGTAGATAAAATGATGGGAGCAGTTGGAGCTCCTGGAATTCATATGATTTGTAAGAAGCATTCGTCATAAAAGATCCTAGGAAAAAATTAAGTTTTATTTTAAATTCACTTATTAACAATCCAAAATATGACAATTCATAGTTGTTACAAAAGAAAAATACGGATATGAATCAGGTTTTTGATTCAAAGATATTAGAAAGGTTATGAAAACTAAATTTTATGGTATTAAAAGAAGTATCTTTAACGATTAATAGCCATAAATCGGTTCTTTTTCTCTTTGAATTCTAACTATATCATTTAGAACCTCTTGTTCTTCAAGACTTAGTTTATGCATGTACTTGGTGAGCAGTTTTTTTGCTTCCGGTGATGGAGGAAATGTATAGAAAACTTCTTCTTCAAAGATTTGTCGTCCAATTGTGACATCATTGACAGAACATGCAACTTCATCACCTGCATTTGCAGAAGATACTGTTTTTTTGTCAAGCTGTAATTGATGAATTGTTCCAACTTTGCGTCCAGACATATTCATAAATGGAATTTTATGTTTTAGTGTTCCAACATCTACACGAACACCGAATACTGCAGGATTGTTATTTCGAAACACCATTCCTTTAAGAAAAGTAAATTTTGCAACAGGAGTTAATTCTGCAAACATCGCATCTTCTTCGTTTGCAGTATCTTCTTCAACCCATGCATTGTAGTTATCAATCAAGCTGTAGATCACTTTGTCTTCAAAAATTTTGATATGACTCACCTCTGACTCTTCTTTTGCGTCTGGTAATATCTTTACATTAAATGCCAAGACAATTCCCAGATGTCTGTCGTTTTCTTTGATTGCTTTTGCTTCCATGATATCTCGCCTATTCACAGGACCAATGTCGGCTTTTGCAACTGGTACTTGTGAACGCCTTAACATCTCAACTATTGCCTCAAGTGAGCCAATGGTGTCACATTTGAGAATAATTCCATTAGTTTCAGTATCAATAAAGACTGATTTCATTTCAGCCTCAATTAGTTTGGTGAATTTTTCAATCTCAGCATCATTTGTTGCAACATAAAGAGTACTTCCAGGAAGAACTCCTTCAAGATCAGGAGATGCGATTTTCAATCCAGCTGCTGCATCTACTTGTGAAACTGGCTTAAATTTATCTCGAGGATCTCGCATCTCATCAAGAGGTTTAGGTAATAGAATTGCTTTGGGTTTTGTGATTATCACAGAATCTCTTTTTGCAACTACAATGCTGTTTTCTTTTTTTATTGTTCCATCAATTAGAATTATATTTGCAGTTTGTCCTAATCCTACTTCGTCATTAACTTCTAAAACTATTCCACGCGGTTCCTTTTCTTCCTGATTAAGTCTTTTCTGAAGATATTGTTGAGTTAATCCCACCAGAACGCTAAGAAGTTCAGGTATTCCTACTCCGGAACGTGCAGAAATTGGGACTATTGCAATTTCTGATTTAAAGTCCTTTACACGATAAAATGCTTCTGACTGATATCCAAGAATGGATAAAGTTCCCACAACATCATAAATTTTTTGATCAAGATCAGTCTGTATTGATGCATCTTGTTCTTTGATTGCTTGTGAAATGAATTTTGTTTCAGATTTCCTCCATCCAGAAATTTGATCACATTTGTTCAGAGCTACTACGAAAGGAACTTTCCTACTCTGTAAAATTTTCAAACTTTCATTTGTTTGTGGTTGAAACCCACGATTGACATCGACTACAAGAATTGCAATGTCAGCTGCAGAACCTCCACGTGAACGAAGATTTGTAAAAACTTCATGTCCTGGCGTGTCAATAACCAAAATCCCGGGTACCTTGTGTTCTGCCTGTTCAAGTTTTTTGTATAGTATTCCACATGTCTCTTTGATTGTATCAGATGGGAGAAAACTTGCACCAATATGTTGAGTAATACCTCCTGCTTCTCTACCCTGAACTCCGGTTCCGCGAATTCTGTCTAAAAGAGACGTTTTTCCAGAGTCTACGTGACCAAGAACTGCCACTATGGGCTGACGAATTTGCAAATCAGATCACTCAAATGCTACCCTCGATTCGTGATCAAAACTTTCTTGTGAATCTGATGCATGAATTATGTTCTCACTAAACCCTAATCCAAAGTCCCCTCTAATGGATCCAGGTTCTGCTTCAAATGATTTTGTAGATCCAATCATAATTCTAGTAGTTGCAATTGCATTATTTCCTTCAATGATTGCTGCAACTACAGGTCCTGATGTGATAAATGATGTTAATTCACCAAAAAAAGATTTGTCTTTGTGTACACCGTAAAAATTCTCTGCTTGTTGTTGTGTAAATGTAAACATCTTTAATTTCAACAGTTTGAACCCTTTTCTTTCAAATCTGGATATGATTTGGCCAACTAGATTTCTAGCTACTGCATCTGGTTTTACAATGAAGAGGGATCGTTCAGTCAATTCTATTTTTTAATTCCGCCTTTAACGTATTTCTTTGTCCATTTTAATTTTCTAGGATCACGTTTTAATTCTAGCATGTTCTTTTTGCATTTTGAGGAACAAAACCATAGAACAGTTCCATCATTTTTTGCAAGCATTGTACCAGAACCTTTAGCGACAGGCCTGTCACAGAAATTGCATGGTTTAACTAAAAGACTCATTAACTATCACCTATTTGATTTTCTTTGCCTCTCTCTCTGTTTCTCTTAGCATTAGGATTTCTCCTACTCTAACGGAACCTTTGACATTTCTTGTAAGAATTCGACCTTTATCTTTACCAGTGAGAACTTTGACTCTAACCTGAATTACCTCACCAGCAATTCCAGTTCGTCCAACAATTTGAATAATTTCAGATTGAATTACTTCTTCAGTTGTAGAGCTCATTGATCAGTCTTTCCACCTTTAATTTTAGCAATTGATGATACAACTTGGTCTACAATGTGTTGTGCATCACCAGCATCCAAAATTGCTGCAGCGGCAGAAGTAATATCAATACCCAAAGACTTGCCTAATTCTTGTTTGCTTGGGACAAATGCATACGCTGCACCTTGTTCCTCACATAGAATTGGAAGATGTGCTACCACTTCTGGTGGTTCTACATCTTCAGCGATAACAATTAGTTTGCTAGTACCACGTTCGATTGCCTTTGTGGCTTCGTTAGTTCCTTTCTTTACTTTACCACTTGTAGATGCTACTCTAATAGCCTCCAAGATGGGACTTACGAGATCTTCTGGTGTTTCAAATTTAACATAATACGATTTTCCCATACTTCGTCACCCTTAGGGTTCATTCTCCATTCTCTCAAAACGTTGGAATGGTTTTAAAAGTGTTATCGGGAAATGATTGTTTTGACTTTTTTGAGATATTCAGACATCAAAGAGTCTAGTTTCTCTTGACTTTCAGCTTCTGCATAGATTCTAACAATTGGTTCTGTTCCACTGGGTCTAACCATTACCCAGTTTTTAGTATCAATTGAAATTTTTATTCCATCTGTAGTATCAGAACTTGGAAACTCTTCTTTAAGAGAAGAGATTAACTCTGTCACTTTTTTAGGAGAGCACAATACCTTGTCTTTTGTGGTAAAGGAAGAAGGCAAAGAAGAAATCTCATCAGATAATGATTTTCCGGAAGTTGCCAAAAGATCAAGCATTAATCCTAAAGTCATACAACCGTCTCTTACTTGATTGTATTTTCCATACATGAATCCACCATTTTCTTCAAATCCAATCAAAGCACCGGTAGGAACCATCTTTCTGGAAACTTCAACACTTCCAACTTTTGTTCTGATAACTTTAGAATGGAACTTCTCAGCAATTTTTTCAATATTAGATCCTGAATTCAAACAAGTTACAACCAAAGAGTTAGGATTCTTCTTTAAGATATGATGAGTTAGTACAAGTGCAGATTTGTCACCACTTAAAATGTTACCATTATTGTCACAGAATATACTTCTGTCACCATCCCCATCAAATGCAATTCCTACATCCGCATTGTTTTCAATCATAGTCTTTGAAAGTATTGAAAGGTTTTGTGGTGTTGGTTCTGAACCGCGTCCTGGAAAATTTCCATCAATGTTTTCATTCACAAGAAATGTTTCACATTGTAATTTTTTACATAAATCTGGGGCAGATACTGCCTGTGCACCATTTCCTAAATCTAAAACAACTCTAAACTTTTTTGATTCTATTAGTTTAGAATCAATATGAGATAAAATTCCATTCAGATAAGTCTCAATGGTTTTCTTGTCTGTTCCAGTATTACCCCATTTTGAAGGGTTTGTGATCCAACTTTTTTTCAAGTAAATATCTTCGATTACTAATTCATCTTCTCGTGAAATTTCGACACCATCTTTTGCGGCAGGCTTAATGCCATTGTATTGTGGAGGGTTGTGAGAAGCAGTAATCATAATTCCGCCAGAATATCCTAAACTCTTTACTGCAAATTCAAGACACGGTGTTGGAACAATTCCTGCAATATTGCAATCAATTCCAATCGAATTTAGAGCCGAACTAACAACCCTGCAAATTATTGGACTTGATTTTCGCCCATCATATCCAATTAATACAGGTCCCTTCACAAAATAAGTTCCAATAGCTAAAGTCATATCATGAATGAATTTCAAACTGAGGTCTTCGGAGAATACTCCACGAATTCCATTAGTTCCAAAGAATTTTGCCATTCCATTATTCAATAATAGATAAATTTGTGGTTATCTATCGTGCTACAATAGTTAAACGAAATCCAATCGTAACTAATATCGTATGGCTAAGAAACGCTATCAATTGTTTTTGAGTGGAATTCACACAGGAAAAACTAAAGGAAAACACGATTATCATATTGAGATTTCTCAGAGAAACAAAGATAAAGAATTCTACATCATTGATTGAATTTCATAATCCTATCTACGATTATGAAAAATTAAATCACACACGAATTATTCATAAGTTATAACAATTACGGTGAAATTCAATTTTCATCAATCCTTATCTTCTAATTCTTTTGTTCAAGAATAATGAAAACAGCAAAACCAAAAACATTTGCAATTGGTGCAATACTTGCAACAATAATGATGGTTTCTGTAGGTTCTCTGCATTTAGAGAACAATACAGTATCAGCCCAACAAAATCTTTCAAGTAATGATGAAAGATTAATTTCGGTTACAGGTATTGCAATGACTTCAATAGATCCTGACTTGCTTGTAGTGACTTTTGGAGTTGAAACTCAGGAAGAAACTGCCAAGCAGGCACTTGACACAAATTCAAAAACCATGAATGCCATTGTTAAAGCAATCCAATCAACAAAAATCGTAGAGGATGAAATAAGCACATCTAGATTTAACATTCATCCTGTCTATGAGGGACATGAGGATCCTCTAACAAAAAGATGGAAGCAGGAACTTGTAGGTTATCAGGTCACAAACACCATAACCGTTGAAACTTCCAAATTGGATTTAGCAGCCGATATAATTGATCGTGCAGTAACTTCTGGTGCAAACAGGGTGGATAACATATCATTTACACTGTCTCCTGAAAAACATGAGCAGATCAAAGATGAATTAATTGAGAAGGCTATATTGAATGCAAAAACTAAAGCTGAAAATGCATTAGAACCTCTTGACTATTCCATTATCGGTGTAAAGGCAATCTCTTTGTCAGAATTTGGAATTCCTTCACCTCCAATGCCGATGTTTGATATGGCATATGATGAAGGCTTTGCAATGAAGTCATCTAGAACTCCAGTATTTTCATCTGATCAGGATGTCAGTACAACTGCAAATGTGGTATTCATCATAGAAAGTATTAGATAGACATTATCTGTTTTTTCTCTTTTTTATTTTTAAATAGAAATTAAACTTAGAACATAAATTTCATAGTCTTATTGTGGATTATGAGATAAACTCAACCGCACGAGATCTTAAAACTATCAACGGTTAGTTGTTTGGTGACATCTCCAATACAATCTTAATTAAAGAAATTCAGTATTTAGATCTCATTGATGATTCCTACGTTTATTTTATAGATCAAGAGTTCATTTCTAAATTATTGAATAATACATGGAAATGCTATAGATGTGATCTAAGCTTCAAAGAGAACAATATTGCCATTTTATACAAATCAACAGTAAATCATCTGTAGAACAAATTAAGGGAATTTAGTAGTAATTTTTAATAAATGACAATCTTTGTGATTACTTATGAATAGATTTTTATTTTTGGTTCCATTATTGTTTATGGTTGGAGTTGGTCACGCATATGCCGAACCTCTGGATTTGATTTCAACAGAAATTTTAGAATTTAATGACAATGCTACAACTATTCAAGTGTCTTGGAATCAAGATGCAACTATCTCTCAATACGAAATAGGTTGTGTAAGTTGTTCTCCAAACATCTCTGAAACCACAACTGAGAATAGTATCGTTCTGGGAGATCTTACATCAATAGGAGAAAAATCTATCATAATGCTTTACATTATTGCATATAATTCTGAGAATGAGATAATTCACGCAAAGCAAATTTTCGTGGAATCAAAGTAATTTTAAAAAGCAATATTGTTCAAAACTCATTGATTTTATTGGTTGTTTAGATATCATCTCGTAAGGGTTAAGTTTGTGTTTAATGGCAAAGTCGTTGCGGGAGTCGCCCAGCCTGGTCAAAGGCGTAGGGCTTAGGACCCTATCTCTTAGGAGTTCGTGGGTTCAAATCCCACCTCCCGCACCATTTTGATTTCTGTGAATGATTAATAATAAGAAAATCCTCATCAAACAAAGTTATGAAAAAAACAGTGGTAGGAATTACAGTGGTAGGCAAAGATAGAGAAGGAATTGTAGCTGCATTTACTAATTTTGCATTTGCAAGAGGGGGAAACATCGAGAAAGTGAACCAAAATGTAATCAAAGGTCTTTTTGGAATGTATCTAGAAGTATCATTCACAAAATCACTTAATGTGAAAGAATTTGATTCAGAGATTCAAATCTTGGGTAAAAAAGAAAAGATGGACGTAAGCACACATCATGAAACTAATTCACAGAAAAACATCGCAATATTTGTAACAAAGGAACCATTATGTCTTGAGACTATTCTTAAAAATGCAGAATCTCTTAAAGGAAAAATATCAGTGATTGTAGGTACAGAAGATACATTAGAGTCATTTGCAAAGAAGGAAAATATTCCATTTGTTTCATTAGAAGAGAAAAATCAGGAGAAAGCAGAAGAGAGAATTATTCATATCTGTAAAAAATACAACATTGATTTGATTATACTTGCAAGATACATGAGGATTCTTAGCCCCAACTTTGTTTGGAGATATCCAAATAGAATCATCAACATTCATCCATCATTATTACCTGCATTTCCAGGTGCATTAGCATACGCTCAGGCATTTGAAAGAGGTACAAAAATTGTTGGTGTGACCTCACATTACGTTACAGAAAATTTGGATCAGGGACCAATAATATTTCAAGATTCTTTCAAGGTAGATCCTAATGATACGCTTGAAAAAATAAAAGTAAAAGGACAAAAACTCGAAGCAGACACACTACTTAAAGCAACAAAAATGCATCTAGAAAATAAACTTGAAGTTCGTTGGAGAAAGGTTCACATTAAATCTAAGTGAATTAAATGGTAGAAATCAAATCTCAGTTCGATCCAAATCTTAGGAAATTAATTTTAAAGAAAAAACAGATTGCAGTAATTCCAGTAGGATCAATTGAGCAACACGGTCCACATTTGCCAGTATCAACTGATACAGACATTGTAACAGAAGTTGCAAAAAGAATCTCAGAAAAAAATGGATTTTTTATACTTCCAACCATTACTTATGGAGTTTCATTTGAGCATGCACCATTTTTCAATCTAAGTATTAGAGAATCAACTTTACGTGCAGTTCTTTCTGATTTGTGTATATCATTATTATCAAATGGTATCAAAATAGTTTTCATAATTAATGGGCATCATGGAAATCTAAAACCAATAAAAAATATAGATGTCAAACTAAAAAAACTCTCAAAAAACAAGCTTGAGGTTTTCCCGTTATCTTATTGGCATTTTATGAAAAGAGATTTTGATCATGCAGGATTTGTTGAAACATCACTAATGCTTGCAATCTCAAAAAATATTAAAATGAATTTTGCTAAAAAAGGACTAATTACAAACAAGATGACCAAGCAACAAATCCAAAAACTTGGAAAACTAGCAAATCAATCATTTCCAAAAGCTACTAAAAATGGAATTTGGGGAGATCCAACAAAAGCTACAAAGAAAGATGGACAAACAATTTTAGCTGAAATCATCGATAATCTATCAAAAAGGTGTCAAACTTGCCTTACTGGGCACGAATCATAATTTTACCAATGGAAATTTAATATAACGCCTTGATATCCAAGTCAATAAGTGATTATAGATGTCCGTTGATATGGCAGTAAAGGTATTGGATGAGAGTATCAATCAAGTCGTATTGATAAAGCTCAAAGGAAACAAAACCATTAGAGGCATGCTTCTAGGTTTTGACCAACACATGAACCTGCTACTCGATTCTTCAGAGGAAATTCCTGCTGAAGGCGAGTCTAAAAGCCTTGGAAGCATTGTAGTTAGAGGGGACAATGTCGTTATGATTTCACCTCCACCAGCACAACATTAGGTGATCTAGATGACTAAAGGCACAACTTCTATGGGTGGTTTTACAAAGAAAAAAGTTCACATAAGATGTAGACGATGTGGTAAAAACTCACTTCATAAACGTCATCACCAATGCGCAAGTTGTGGATTCCCAGAGGCTAAACGCAGAAAGTATTCTTGGATTAAATGGTACACATAGATGCAAGAAATTGCTTTAATTCTTAGTTCATTAGCCGGTGTCGCTACTGCCGCTGCGGTACGAAAAATGCCAAGAGATAAAAATCAGCTACTTAGTCTTGGTGCCAGTTCACATATTAAAAGTCAAATGAATTCTCTAAAAATTGAAAAAGACATTCTCACCAAAACTATTTCAAGACTATATCAAGCAGACACAGAATTTGCTAAAATTCAAAAAGACAAATTACTACTAAAATATCAACATCAATTAGGAATTGTTTTAGCTAAGATAGAAAAACTTGAACAAGCAAGCAAGCATCCAGACTTGGGTCCAGTTGGAGATGGTCTGATTACTTTAATGGATCAAAAACTATCAAAACTAGATGAACGATTGTATGAGTTATCATCAAAGATTGTAACTTCCAAGGTTGAGACAAAAGATAAAGAGATCAAGAAAGAGGTAAAACAGAATATTCCAGAGTCTTTCAAAAATACATTCAACTTTGATATACCAAAAAAAACAGATCCAAAAACAATTGAAACCCCTGCAATGAGATCTAAATCATTTGAATTAACTACATTAACAAACATTTCAAGAAATGAACCAAAGTTCCCACTATTTGAAAAAGAAGAAAAACAAGTTATCAAACAAATGCCACAACCAAGAGTAATGCAAACCGAACTAATCAAGCCTAAAGAAGAGATAGTGGAAAAAATTATTCAGCCAAAACCCAAAGTTGAAGATAAAACTGAGATTATCCAATCAGTTGCACCAAAACCAGAAGTAAGTCTTGAAACTAAGCCAGATATTAACAAAGAAGTAGCAAAAATTACAGAACATAAGGCATTACCAGAACCAGAAAAGCCAAAGACTACAACATTAGACGATGACTTTGATGATGATACTGATGATTTAGATAAAATCAAAGGAAATATCATGAGAGTTTTATCAAAGCTTGATCAGGCAGAGGTAGAGTGATTGTCCTACGATAATGCCATTGTGGCATTGTCAAATGATGCATTAAAATTAGTTAAAGATAATTACATCATTGGATTAGGCAGTGGAAGAGCAGCCACTACACTTGTAAAATCACTTGGAAAATTAATCGAACTTAAAAATTACAACATTATAGGAATTCCAACATCTTTGCAAATCAAATTGATTGCGGAAAAAGTAGGCATTACGCTTGTAGAAGCTGATCAAGTTAATCATATCGATATTGTATTTGACGGAGCAGATCAAATTAACTCTCAAAAATATGTAATCAAAGGTGGAGGTGGTGCGCTATTGCGAGAAAATATTTTGTTTAGTCTTGCAAAAAAAGTTATCATCATGGCAGACAGTACAAAATTTGTAAAAAATTTCACTAGAAGCGTACCAGTAGAAGTTCATCCACTAGCAAGAAACTCCGCAGTTAGATCAATTGAAAAGCTAGGAGGAAAGACAGAATTACGCTCACTTGATAGAGGATACCCATTCTTTACAGAAAATGGCAATATAATTTTAGATTGTGATTTTGGAACAATAAAAAATCCCAAAACTCTTACTCAAAAAATTAAACAAATTACAGGAGTTTTAGAGTCAGGTATTTTCCTGAGAAAACCAGATATAATTTACAGAGCCAAAACAGGCGGTAAATTTGACATTCTCAAATAGAGAATAACTAGCAATTTTGTATTTTATACAATTGTCAATAAATGACATAATGTCATAAATATGACAACATTAAAATATTAAAAACCTCAAAATCTCTACAATGCAAATTACAACTTTTCAGTCAGAGGATATTCAATCAAAACCCAAATCAGAAAGGCAAGTCACATATTTTTGCAGATTATGCAGACAATACAAAATAAAAACAAGAAAAGCTCACCTACAGAATTACCATAATGCAAACAGAGATACTGTAACTAAAAGAAGCAATAATGATCTAGTGAAGGTAATTTTTATAGAATCAAAATGATTTTAAAAAATATAAAAAAATTATTGTGCAGAGACTGATTTTTTGTCTGTAGTTTTGTTGGTTTTAATTTGGGCAGTACAGTATCTAATACATCATCTATGGGCTTTACCTTTGCTTGTACAGAAACTACTTTTTCAGAGAGTGGAAGTTTTCTGAAATAAGAAACTGGCCACATTCCTTTCTAAGATAGTTCTTTTTTATCTTCAGATCCTTCTTTGTGTTCTGCAGAGACTTCTATGGAGTTATCAGTTACATTAGCTTGATATCTTTTTTCCGAACCCATGGAACATTCATCTTTACTCGAAATTGCTTGCCCTCATCAATAGTATCACATGAAGTTTCTTACATATTTGAAAACCTAGACATGAAGGTTGTGGGGAATGATTTTTCAAGATCTCTTCTAAAATGGGTAAATGTTTTATCCATTTCTTCCCAACTAGAATGCCACAGAGATATTCCATGTGATTCTGTTTTCGGTATTTTTAGTACCATAACAGATTATTTGTTTCATATTACTTAATCTATAAATTTGATTCTCAATATTAAATCTAAAGTTGCACATAAAATTTTGTTCTAGTTATTTTTTGCCAAATTTTCCCAATAAGGGAACAAAGACATAATGTGACTCGTTTTTAATTTCAATAATTCCTTTTCTAGTCTTTTGTAACAGTACTAATGATTGGGAAGAGTCACCTACTGGCGCAATTAATAATCCACCATCTGCTAATTGATCAAGTAATGGCAAAGGAATTTCAGTACAAGCTGCAGTAATCATTATTCTATCATATGGTGAGGCTTTAGAATATCCAATGCTGCCATCACTCAAAATTATATGAACATTGTTTATTCCTAGTTTTTCTAAATTTTCATGTGCAAACTTTACAAGTTCTGGTTTAATTTCAACAGAATAGACAATTCCTTGGCCTACCAAATAGGAAAGAATCGCAGTTTGCCATCCAGAGCCAGTACCAATCTCAAGTACTTTTTGTCCTTGTCTAACATCTAGCCACTCAGTCATTCTCGAAACTACTGCAGGTTGAGAAATTGTTTGATTTTTTTTGATTGGGAGTGGTTCATTGTAATACGCATAGTCTAATTCAGATGACGGAACAAATTCATGTCTCGGGATATTTCTAAACGCATCTTCTACTTTTTTATCGTTAAGGAATCTAGAATTTTTTAAATAATTAACCAAGTCATTTAATGCAATTTGGTATTTTTTTTCAATTTGTTTTTTTCTCAATTAATTTGATTAGTATTTTTTATAATTAAAACACTCAGTAAATTCTTCTAAATGATTTTAGATTCAGGGTTTTATTTCAGAACTATCATGTCTTATAGAATTCATGAATTCTGGATGTTCTAACATCAATATGATCATTTGTTGGCGTAAATCTTCATCATCCATTATTACACCAAGCATAGGTCCCATCAATCGTTCTGACATTTGTCCCATGTGTGATGGGTTTTTTATCATAAGCCTATGCATATCAGTACTTATTCCAGAAGAAACCCACATCTGATGCATTAAATCCATCATTCTGTCTGAATGTACAAATCCCATAGAATGAGAACCAGAATGCATCTGATAATTTGGACACCATAAACATGCAATACCATGCATTTCAGAGTTTGCCATAGAGTGATGAACTGAATCCATCCACGCCGAATGCATTTTCAGAGATTTTTCCATGTTAGGATGATTTTTCATTGTTTCAATCATTTTTTCACGTAATTGTGGATCACTGGTCATTGGACCCAAAATGTTTTTCATCAATTCAGGATTCTCTTTCATTTGAATTACCCAATCGTTCAGGGTCTGCATCATGATGTTAGGATTTTTCTGCATCATCTCATGCCAATGATGCATTAGTTTTTCATTTGCCACCATATTTTGCATGAGTTGATTCATCATCTCAGGGCGTTTATTCATGATTGATGCATCATAATTACCATATCCTCTATCAACTAGTTTGAGATATGTAGAAGGCATCACACATACAGGAGTATGGTCATTTTTTTGTAATAACAAATGATCAGGTTTACATGTAATGATATCAAGATCTGTAAATTTTTTCCATTGGTGATGAGGAGATATATTTTGAGCAAAAGAATTTTCAAGAGACATAGTAAAAATAGTAAAAGATATGAAAAGCATAAAAAACAATTTAAGACTCAACAGAATAACTACGAGTTTTTTTCATAAAAACTAATCGCATAATTTCAGATTAATAATAAAAAATCAATTGATTTTTCTCTCTACTAGCTTGCCATAGCCCAATTTGCCAATAACCTCAAAATTATCAGCAACAATTTCTCCTCGAACAATTGTTTTCACTGGCCATCCTTTTAGATTTCTTCCTTCATATACAATATAATCAGAAAATCCTCCAAACAAATCTGATGTAACCTTTTTTTCTTTTTTTAAATCTATCATAGTAATGTCTGCATCCGAACTTTTTTCAAGCGTTCCTTTTTGGGGATACATCTCAAAGATTTGAGCAGCATTTTGACTTGTGAATTTTACAAATTGTTCAAGTGTTATTCTATTTTGATTTACTCCATCATTAAGTAGTATTGGAAGTACCGTTCCAATTCCTGGAAAACCTGCAAGAGCATCCCATACATCATCTCCACTAAGTTTGAGTTTTAGTTGATTTGCAACATGATCTGTACCAATTGTGTTGATCAGATTGTGTGATAATGCATTCCAAACTGCTTTAGAATCTTCTTCTGATCTTATTGGAGGCATGACTTTCGCAAGATATCCTTGTTGTTTCTCATAAGATAAAGTAAGATAGTGTGGACAGGTTTCGACAAAAATTTTTGTTCCAAGTTTTCTCTCTTCTTCAATTTGTGTTAGTGCTCGTTCAGAACCAATGTGCACAAAGTAAATTACACAGCCATAATCACGTCCAAATTTAGATACAGTTTTGATTGCTTTTGCCTCAAATTCAGGAGAACGACTATCAGACCAGGCATGCAATCCATCTTGTTTTTTCTCTTTTGCGGTTTTAATTCCACATCCACATGATTCATAGTCTTCAGCATGAACTAATACTGGACAGCCAAGGGAAGCAGCTGTTTTTACTGTTTGTTCAACTATTTCATCAGTTACCTCTACCTGATTTGCTACAAGATCAGATGAATCAGGAGGCATATCCATGTATACATGACCAATTTCACCACCTAAATTCATGTAGATTTTAAAAGATGTGATTCCTTTATTCACACAGAAATCCATCTCGTTGATTTGATCTTTAGTAAAAATTGAAGCATGAATCGCATAATCCACATAATGATTCTTAGATGATGCATCAAGCTGGGCTTGCAATGACTTTGTAAATGGATCTCCCAGTCTTAGCATTCTCATCATAGTCGTAATTCCGCCAATTGCTGCGGCATGAGATTCAGTTTTTGCGGCTTCATTAATTGGAGAATAAACACCATAGTGAACATGAGTATCTATTGGACCCGGAACAGAAATCAATCCATTTCCGTTTATTTTGTTATCACATGCAGGAATGTCATGTGTTAATCCAACTATTTTTCCATCATCAATTATGATGTTTTTGTCAACCATTCCTTGAGGAAAAATAACATGCGAGTCAGTAATCACAGTGTCATATGTCATATGAGAGCATATGTTTGCAGTTTATTATGCGTTGAGAAAAAATGTATGGAATGGTATAATTTCCTGGGCCGTGTAGAAACCATCAGATTTTGATTATTCTGTAGATCAAATGACATCATCTGGATCCATTTGGCATGACTCATTTCTTATCTCATGAAACATTCTAGAATGATTCGTATTCTACTTGATATC
>JAOUNB010000099.1 GCA_029881195.1 Candidatus Nitrosopumilus sp. | reverse complement strand
GCAGCTGAATTTGGAAAAAAAGGAACCGTGACTGATCTTTCACTTTATGATAGAAAAGAATCTAATATTATCAAAACTTGGGTTACTCCAAATGGATTTCCAGAAAAAATTCAACCCTTATTTCAAGCAATTAATTTAGCAGAATATGTGATACTTTTAGTGGATAAATTAGATAAATTTACTGGGGAGCAAATCATTGCATTGGATTCTCTAAAAAAAGAAAAAGGTATTCTATCTCACACATTTGATGTCGATGAATCAAAGTTGAATATGATGATCAAAGGAACTGTCGTTGAAAATTATACTAAAGTTGATCATGATAAAATTAAAGAAGAAATGGATAAGCTAGAACCATTGACAAATACTGATCTTTCTGAGATGGTAATTGATCACTGTTTTGATGTAAAGGGTGTTGGAACTGTTATTTTGGGCAAAGTAACGCATGGAAAAATAAAACAATATGATAACTTGAAACTATATCCTGCAGGAATTGATCTACTGATAAAATCAATACAAATGCACGATGATCCTGTTGAAGAATCTGTCTGTCCTGCAAGAGTTGGACTTGCGGTAAAGGGTGCAAAACCTAACGAGATCGGACGTGGTGATATTATTTCTAAAGAAGGTGCAGTAGATGTAAAAACTGAGATTGAGCTTGATTTTCAAAAAAATCCCTTTTACAAAAATGAAATCACAAAAAATCAGGGTTGTTTAGTAAGTGTAGGTTTACAAATTAAACCTGCAAAATTCACATCAATATCTCCTTTGAAACTTACATTTGAAAAACCAATTGTATGTAAACAAGGTCAAATTGCCGTAATTCTAAAACCAGAGTCCACCACAATTAGAATTCTTGGCAGCGGTACAATCCAATAGACTAATTTAATTGAATCAAAGTCAATAATTGATCATGCGAGGATTGATGATGGGTAGGTTTCAACCTTTTCATTTGGGGCATCTGGATTTGACAAAACAAATTCTTGATGAATGTGATGAGGTAATTATTGCAATTACTAGTTCTCAGTTTAATTATTTAAAAAAAGATCCCTTTACCGCAGGTGAGAGAATCGAAATGATTCATAATTCTCTAAAGGAATCCTCACTTGAACTTTCACGATGTTTTGTTATAGCGATAGAAAATCAATTTAATGTATCTACATGGGCATCATATCTAAAATCTGCATTGCCATATTTCGATAAAGTGTATAGTGGGAACAATTATGTTTCCATGTTGTTGGGTGATTCTGGCATTGATGTTGTTACTCCTGTATTTTTAGATCGCACTCAATTCAATGCAACTAAAATTCGCTCAATGATTATTTCTGATGGAAATTGGAGGGAATATGTTCCTCCTGCCGTGTATGAATTATTGACAAAAATTAATGCAAAAAATAGACTTAATGTAATTTCCAACTCTGAAACAAATCCTACTGAACATTAATGGAGCCTAAACGATCTTGTCCTATTTGTCCTAAATGTGGTTCTAAGAGATTTATCCGGCTTGCAGGCAAAAAGGTCACTGTAAAATGCCGTTTTTGTGATAAAATAATCGAAATCTAAATTTCATAGTTAATATTTGCAGCATTCTTGGAAAGACCATATGGCAAAAACATGGAAAGATGACGAAATCAGCCTTGATCCACTAAAAGATCAGACTGTGGCTGTGATAGGTTACGGAATCCAAGGTGATGCTCAAGCTAACAACATGAAAGACTCTGGCCTAAATGTAATAATCGGTCTCAAAGAAGGCGGTAACAGCTGGAAAAAGGCCGAATCTGATGGTCACAAAGTAATGTCTGTTGCAGATGCAACAAAACAAGGAGATATCATACACATTTTGATTCCAGACATGATTCAAAGTCAAGTATACAAGGATGAAATCGGACCACACCTTTCTGAAGGAAAAGCATTATCATTTTCTCATGCAGCCGCAATCTATTGGAAATGGATTGAAGCTCCAAGTAATGTTGACCTGATTATGGTGGCCCCAAAAGGACCTGGCTCAAAAGTTAGAGAAACATATCTTGATAATTTTGGAACTCCTGCAATTGTTGCAGTTGAACAAGATTTTACAGGGAAAGCTTGGGATAGAACATTAGGAATTGCAAAAGCAATTGGAAGTGCAAGAGCTGGATTGATCAAAACTGCTTTCAAAGAAGAAGTAGAAACTGATTGGTTTGGTGAACAAGCAGACCTTTGCGGTGGTGCAGCTTCTATGGTGACAAATGCATTTGAGACTCTTGTTGAAGCAGGATATCAACCTGAAATTGCTTACTTTGAAGTTTTACATGAACTCAAACTCATAGTAGATATGATTCAAAGATATGGAATTAATGGTATGTGGAGACGTGTAAGTGAAACTGCTAGATATGGCGGTCTAACGCGTGGACCAATGGTAATGGATTCTACAAATAAAGAGAACATGAAAAAAGTTCTTACCATGATTCAAGATGGTACCTTCAACAATGAGTGGATCTCTGAATATCAGAAAAACGGTAAAGACGCATTTGATAAATACATGAAACAATATGACAAACACCAAATTGAAAAAGTTGGTAAAGAAATGCGTAAAATGATGTGGCCTGATTCCACGGAATAACATATTTTTCTTATATTTTTCTTAATTTAGATACGCCCGTAGTAATGTGGTCGATAATTGTTGGTAATGGCGTACCTGGACCGAACACATGATCAACTCCGGATTTTATCAAGTCTTTATGGTCTATGTCTGGAATAACTCCTCCACCAACGATGAGAACATCGTTGATGCCTTTCTTTTTTAAAGCCTTTACTACTCTTGGGAAAAGAGTTCCATGTGCACCATTTAGCAAACTCATTGCAACCGCATCTACATCCTCATCTTCTGCAATCTGTGCAATTCTTTCTGGAGTTGCAAAAAGTCCTGAATAGATTACTTCCATTCCTGCGTCTCTGAATGCTCTGCAAAGCACTAAAGCTCCTCTATCGTGACCGTCAAGACCCAACTTGGCAACCAAGATTTTGATACTTCGTGATGCCGTCTTTTGCTTCATATTGATTTCTATATTTTGATGTTTTAAAAGCTTTATTTGATTTTCCTAAATCTATTTTTTTAGATGCTATGCTCTAATCTCTTGAAATATATTGATTCAAAAATTAGACTGTTTCAGAGTAATAGGTATGACTGAAGACGTATGCGATTTTTGTAAAGGAATTGGTTCCTCCGGCCCAAACACTTGTGTGTATTGTAATGGAACAGGCGAATGGAATAACGCAGCTCAAGCATACGTGAAAAATCATATTTGTCAATGCATTGTACTTGACAGAAAATTCTGTCCTGTCTGCAATAAAGCATGTCATCATGATACTACATTGAATCCTAAACAAAAAATTGATCCGGGTTATGGTGGAATGCCTAGTCGTGAAATTACTATAATTGTGTAATTCTGATAACTTTAATTTTTTTGATAAAAATACCTACCGTTCTTATAGTTGAGAAATTCAAGTTAACCATGTCCGAAGATAGAAAAATGTACAAATGTATATGTTCTGACTGCGGCAAAGAATCTGAAGTTCCTTTTGAACCAAAAGAGGGCAGACCAGTTTATTGTCGAGAATGTTTACCAAAACATCGTAATTGATGAATTTAGACTAGTTTTGTTTAATTAATTTTGAACTTAATTATTTCCAAGTATATCAAAAACCTTTTCTTTTTTTTATTTTGGATAATTAACGACTAGTTGTATATCCTCAGTTTAAATTATGTGCCAATACGAGTGCAATATGTCAAACAATTCTAAAGATATAATCTTCGTTGGAAAAAAACCCTTGATGACTTATGTCACATCAGCAATTATTCAATTAGCTACAATGCCTTCAATTACGATAAAGGCAAGGGGTATGACTATTGCTTATGCAGTGGATGTAGCTCAAATAGTATTACAGAAGACAAAACCTGCATTTATCATTGGCGATATTAATATTGGTTCAGAATCACTCGTATCCCAAGATGGTCGAAATAGAGATGTATCATCAATTGAGATTTCTCTAAAAAGGGCAGAAACATAGGTTAGTTTACATGGTTACAACAAACCAAAATTCTCTTTGTCTACGTTGCGGAAAAAATTCTTTACTTACTGATGATGTTACAGGTGAAAGATTTTGTTCCAAATGTGGTTTTGTGGTTTCTGAGATGTTACAAGATTCAGGGCCGGAATGGAGATCATTTTCAAAAGATGGTGGCACAGATCCCACAAGAACTGGTGCTCCAACATCACTTG
>JAOUNB010000098.1 GCA_029881195.1 Candidatus Nitrosopumilus sp. | reverse complement strand
CCAACAAAGACTTTGGGATAATTATAAGAACCAACAAAAACTGACGGAGGACTAGTACCACTTATTGAATCTGATGAGAACAGATTGCCATGTTTTGAAATTGTCTCATGCCATTTTGCCAAAATTGATCGTCTAATATCCTGAGAATTGCATGACATTGTGATTCTTGTCTGAATTAAGCCTATTAACTTGCCTGAAGATGGAAATTGACTGTTTGTGAATACATCTATTCAGGATCATCTTCTTGTTCTCTTTCACGTCCACAGTGAAGACATATTGTTTGATTTTGCCATAAGTTCTTTTCCGCAGTTTCTACAAGATTGTGGTTTCATGATATATGTTAGTTAAGATTGGATTTAAAAACTTCCAAAATTGAGTATAATTATTGCCAAAAAGAATAGTATCATTTTTACCTAGTGCAACTGAATTACTCTATGAATTTGGAGTAGAAGAAAATCTTGTTGGAGTTACGCATGAATGTAAATTTCCTATAGATGCAACATCAAAACCACGAATTATCAATTCTGTCATTAATTCAGAAGAATTGAACAGTAACGAAATCAACACAATTACCTGTCAATTATTAAATGATGGAAAAGATATATTCATAATAGATGAAGAAAATTTCAAAAAAGCAAATCCTGATTTAATCATCACTCAGGAGACATGTGAAGTATGTGCAGCATACGTTAACCAAGTAAACAAAGCAATGCAAATTCTTCGGACAAAACCAATTCTTCACTCAATGAATCCTCGCAATTTATTCGAGATTATACAGTCAGTGATAGATCTGGGAAAGATTTTAAGTAAAGAATCCAAAGCACTCGAAATTACAGAATCCCTTGAAAAAAGAATCAACAATGTTAGAAACCATACCAACAATAAAAAACCCAAAGTTCTTGCAATAGAATGGATTGATCCATTGTTTACAGCCGGTCATTGGATTCCAGAGATGATAGAAATTGCAGGAGGAATTAATATGATTAGTAAAACAGGAGAACATTCAAGATGTTTAGATTTTCAAGAAATAATCGATGCAGAACCAGACATAATCATCATGATGCCATGTGGTTTTGATACAAAACGAACAAAGTCAGAATACGAAGACATTCTTAAAAAAAATAAGAATTGGAATTCACTAAAAGCTGTAAAGAGTAATCAAGTTTTTGCAGTTGATGCGAATTCATTTTTCAGTAAACCAAGTATTAGAACTATTGACGGTCTAGAGATATTAGCAAAAATCATACAACCAACAAAGTTTGAAAATATCAAAACACCAAAAGAATCATTTTCAAGAATGGATAATCAATACCGGCCAAAGTAAGAGGTTATAGATATTTGCGGTAAGACAATGTTGAAAACAAAGTAGAAAAGCAAGAAAAAAGACTAGTTATTTTTTCCTGCGCTAATTAGAGATACAACATCCCTATCTCTTAGTTGATAATCAATAGGCAATCGAAGATTGTATCGTAAATCTTTGCCATACAGAAGTCCTTTAGTTAGATCAGTATGAATTTCTTTTGCGAGATCTTTTATTGTAGCCCCATCTTTTAACAATATCAAGTCAGGCAGAATTCTTCCTTTTTTGTCAGTAAGATTTTTCTCATCAGCAATGGGATAAATTGAGTTCATTTTTAGTAGTTTGAAAACTGCAACATTAATTGCAAATTGAACTCCAGTTCTCATGTATTCGCCCATAATGCCTTTTTTGATGAAATTGAGTGCGTTGATTTGTTTCTCATTTAGATCTTTAGATTTGATGATTTCAAATTGCTCAGAACCTGGGGAATATTTTATCAAACCTTTCTGCTCTGCGCGCCTTAGACTAAATTCACTATCCCCGCTAACTGGAATAACTATAGAGTCATTGTAACGTTCACGAAGTCTTTCAAAATTTTTGTCGGCTCCTTTGATATCAATTTTGTTTGCTACAATCAAAGTAGGTTTAGAAATTTTTCTTAGATGAGATGTAAATTTCTTGCTATCACCCATATCAAAATTATCGAAGCCTTTTTCTTCTAGTCCTGTTGCCAAGAATGTTTCTTTAACATGATTCTTGTTTACCCCTATTCCACGATACAAATCAGTGAGGGCATCAGAAATATCAGTTCCTGTTCGGATTAATTTCGATACTTTCTCCCTATTACCTTCCAAAATTTTATGGTACCACATAATCATCTCCTCTTCAATATCTGCAAAATCAGAGATTGGGTCACCAGTTCCAGATTCGGTGATTTTCCCAGTAGAGTCAATCCCCCCAGATGCATCCACAACATGGAGTAGCGCATCAGATTGAGCAGCAATTGATAAAAACTGATTTCCTAACCCTTTACCCTTCCAAGCATCTTTGATTAGCCCTGGTAAGTCTATCAATTCTATTGGAATGTATCTCCACCCATCAAGGCATTTCGAATTGTTTGGGTTGTCTTGAATTTTAAATTCAGGATGAACACACAATGTAATGGCATGTGCAATTCCAGACACAGGGGCTTTGGTAGTAAATGGATAAGATGAGATTTCTTCAGATGATAGGGTTGCAGAATTAAAGAAGGTTGTTTTACCAGTATTGGTTTTACCAATTAAACCGAGTTTGATAGGCACGACATAATTCAGGAAAGAGAATATTTATCTCTGTCTAGGAATGAGCAGATTTTTTTCTTTTGATTTTTTCTAGTGTTTGCTCAATTTCTTTTAGCGACCAATCAATATCAGACAAATCATTTTCAGATAGAGAATCTTCCCATTTATCTAACACGCTGTTTGTAATTTCAGAGGAATTGTAAAGAACATTCCAATACGGATGATGTTCGGCTGTAGCATATGCAAGTTCAGTTATATCATTGAGACCATTTTTTGCTCTAGCCAAAGAGTTGATTTTCTCACCAAAAATTTTGACAATATTATTTTCAAGATCTTGTTCAATTTTCAAAGGAATGTTTTGGTTTTTGTATTTTTTTACCAAGTCAAGTAAATCATTATAAAAATTTTCAAAAGTCATCATTTCATCAATCTCTGATGTTCTGCAAGCATACATCTGTTGAAAACAATATTGATTCCTTCTTTTCGAGCTAGTTCTTCTGCTTCAAAATTATGAATTCCCTCCTGCAACCATATTACTTTGGGTTTTTTCTTGATTGCTTCTTGTATTACAGATAAAACTTGATCTGATGGTCGGAAAATATCTACAATGTCAATTTCTTCTTTAATTTCTGAAACATGATGATAGCATTTTTTACCCAATATTTCATCAGTAGTGGGATTTACAGGAGTAATATCATATCCATTCTCAGAAAGATATTTGGGTACATAGTGCGCTGCTTTGAACGAATTTTTTGACATCCCAATAACCGCAACTTTCTTCATTGAAAGAAAATCACGAATTTGTTTGTCAGTGTTTTTATCTTGTTCCATAAAAATTATACTTAGTTATAGAATATAATTTTTGAAATTTTACCTAAAGCAAAGAATTTAGTCATGAAAAATGAAAAAGATATGGAAGAAGGACCAAAAGATATCATAGTTTTAGGCGCAATTAAACATGGAATTAAGAGATTTGAAAAAATACAAGAAACTACCCAAATTGAAGATAAAGATTTGAGTAAAATTTTAGAGGTATTAGAAAACAGGGATTTAATCAAGGTCATAGAGAGAAAAGGCTGGCTAGGAAATAAAATAGAAATGAATGTTACAGAAAAAGGATCTAAAGAAGTAGATGAACGAGTTTACGAATTACAAACAAAATGGAATGAAATATCTCAAATTTACAAAACAGGGGATAAAGAAAAAATGAAGCAATGTATGAATGAGAACAAGTCATTTTTACCAACAATGATGTTCTTCGGGATTATGGATATGATGATGTTTTCAATGATGTTTAGTATGATGGGAATGGCAATGTCAGATTATGTTCCAGCAGAAAGCATACCAGGTGACGGAGATGCAGGAACGGATAATGGAAGCATGGACGGGAGCATGGATGATGGCGGATTTGATTTTGATATTGGATTCTAAGTCTATATTGTACTCTTAATATTACAACGCGAATTAATTGATTGACAGTACAACGTAACAAATTTGCAATAAAGTATCTGGGATAATCAAAAAATTATAGAGAGGGTAGAGTACTATTACGTAAGAGATTAGAGAGGAATTAATTTTCAAAAATCATGTTATCATTTTATGTGAAATATGAATTTATTTTGTCTATAAATGATATAATTAAACAAATGTTTTGATATGTGTGAAACCACCAGTAGGAATACCTGGCAAAGACATCATGTATATTCCAAACTACTGCAACAACTGTAACAGGCATTTTTT
>JAOUNB010000097.1 GCA_029881195.1 Candidatus Nitrosopumilus sp. | reverse complement strand
TAATTACCCCTGACTCAAATCTTTGTGCCCATCCACTTGGCAGGCAAAATCTCCCGTCATTTAAAAAATCAATCTTGTTTGCTCCATTTTTAACAAGTTCTTCTTCTAAATCTGGAAAAAAATCTTGAAGAATCTCTTTTCCCTTTACAAGCAACAGATGGATATGGTTGGCTTGAGGTGTTCCATTTCTTACTTTGCCGTCATCAGTGTACTTGTCTTTTTCAATCAAGATTACTTCAAAATAATCTGATAGAACACGTGCTGTCAAAAGCCCTGCAATACTGCCTCCAATCACTATTGCCTTTCCTAACACCACATCCTACTTTTAGCAAGCATATTTTTGGATTTGGATAGTTACTACATCGTATCCACGCGTAACTCATTTTTAGAAAAGAAATTTTGGAAATAGTAATTAATTCTGAACAGATAGCAAACACATGCCTGCAAAAGGAAAAGTCAGTATCGGATGGCAGATTGTATTTGCACTAATTTCTCCAGTGAATTTATGGGCATTTTATCGAATCAGAAAACTACGATTGTATGCATTGTATGTTATAGTTCCCTCAGTTGTTGTCAGTTTCATAGTCATTGCAGGGGTGTTTTACGAAATGAATAATCCTCAAAAAGGTTTTGATGATGACGGAAATAGATACCCTGAACCAACACTTCCGCCATACATGACTCCAATAGAACCACAAGTCGGGAAATTCAACACTGGGCCATACATGATTCTTAACATAATTGCATCAGTTGGCTTGACTATACTTTCAGTTTACCTGGTTGTAAAATGGTCAAGACAATGGAATGAGCAGTTTCCTCAATGATTTTGAATGTATGATAACTTACATGGAATTAAGAAGTTTTTTGGAAAATCAAAATTTGTAGAATTATTCTTATTGTCATAAAAAAATAATCAAATTATTGATTGAACACATCATGGTTCCATTTCGTCCACAACCTATATTTTTCAAGGCTTTTCAAAATGCACTAAACATTGCAAAACAGAATAATGCCAAGATAACACTAGTCAAGGTAGTCAGTTATCCGGCAGGCATTGGATTAGGGGAATCTCTCATCATGGATGCAGTCTCACGTGAATATGATCTGTACAAGTTTGACAAGATATTTACTGAATTGCAAAAGGAATCTATGATTGCAGGGATAAAACTAGAGGTTCATGTTGTGGATTTGCGACTGTCCCCTGCCAAGGCATTTGTAGAGTTTGCATCACAAAACAATGTGGACTTGATGGTGGTAGGAAGCATCAGTGACAAGACGTGGACAAAGCACTTTACGTCAGATATTTCCCAGGATATTATGGACTTGAATCCTCCATGCAGTGTGATCTTGATAGAATAGTTTTTCCTGTTCTATTCCATTATGTCTTGCTGGATTGGCAGCTTATGGAACATATCATATTATCTTGAACTTCATTGGCATCGGATTTGCCATTCAGAACTGTCTCTCTGGAATCACATTGATTTTCAGATCAGATATGTGTGAAACAGAATCTGTTGTTGCGCCAAGATAAATGGCAGCATTAAATTCTCCACTTTCCTCTGGAATCCACGACAGCCCTACATTAAAGGCCTGGCCTGGGTTTAACGTACCTGTAACCCATTTTGCAGCTTGGACCAGAACATTTCTATCGTTTGTTATCTCTACCATGTATGCAAAATTATGTTTGTAATCATCAGTGTTTGTGATATCTGCTGCAACTTGCAAAATCTGATTGGATTTAATCTCATCAAACTCTTGACCAAAGGAATTGATTGCTCCTATGTTATCCACCAGTACTTTACCCATGTTTTTATTAGATGGTGATGCTTTGACACTAATTTCATTTTCTTTACCTACAGTAGGTACAATATCAGATGTTTGATTGAGCTGGTCCCAATCTACATTTATGCCTGGATTGTTCTCATAACCTTTTACTGTTTTCAAAATTTTCTCTCTTAGTTCTGATTCAAGTCTATTTACAGCGTCTATCTTTTCCTTGAGTAGTTTTTCTTTAACCAAATCATTTTCATCTCTTATCTCTGAAATGCGTTTGGTCACATCTTCTTTCGTAGTCTTTTCACTATTGTATTCGTTGATAATTTTTCGCATTTTCTGCTTTGCTGTGGTATCCTCATCTTCAATATTCGTCTCGTATCTTGACTCTAATTTTTTAATTTTGACATTATGTTCTTCGTTGATTCTCAAAATTTCTTGGTTTATCTCATAGATTTTATCCAATAATACCTTGTATTGGTCTTTTCCCAGAATGTATCGTAACAAATCATGAACTTCACCCGTGCCGTCACTTGTCCATTTTTTTGCAGTAGAATCTGAGACGCATCTGTACTCTGATGTAGGAATGTTATACAAAACGGAGTATCCCTCAATGCATTCCGTGCCTGGATTAGTAGGTACGTTTTGTACTCTGGAGTTTTCGTCAACTGACAGTTCTATTTTATTGACAATCTCGCCCATTCCGTAACGTTCCCATATCTGAGCAGTCAATTCTCCAATACAGACGTAGTCATTCTGATTTGACCTGTGAACTAAAGTGTATCCAAATCTGCACTCTGCATCGTCTTCCTGAGAGCCATGGGTTGCTGAATATCCGTCATCAGGGTTTGCCAGCAGATAGGTGGGGTCTAGCCTATAATCCGTATAGTGCTGTGCAATGTTTTGTTCCGATGTAGGTGATGGATGAAACTGTCCTGTGGAATTGAATAGTTGTTGTTGACCATAGTATGCTAAATTGTGTTTTACATTAAACTGAGCATTCATTTCTATTAATTCTATTTTTTTGGTAGATGCGGCTTTGTGGTATGCATCTCTTGCATCTTGCATGCTTCCACCATTTGTCAATACTTGATTCATTGCAATCCTTCCCTCATTGATTTTCTTCTCTTTGAACTCAAACTGATCCCAAAATACTCCTTGTACATATTCTGGTTTCTTGTTTACAAAACTGTCAAAGGCATTTCGTGAGGAATGTTTCTCCCACAATCTTTCCCATTCACTGAGTTTCTGGTTTAGGCTTTTGACAGACATCTCACGCATTTTCTCTAAATTCTCTCGAGCCTGGTTTTTTTCATATTCTTTTTCCTCCAGTTCTGTAATCATCTTTTTTGTTTGCTCTATTTTTTTCAAGATGTCTTGTGCAGCCAGATCATTTAGCAAATTATCTGAAAACGTAATCTGTTTTTCTGAATCTAATTGAGTCTGTGCATAACTGGCTTGGATGAGAGAAATTGAAATGATGCATGCAATGAGAAAATGAAACATTGTTGTATTGATTTTTGATAATTTTTCTGAATTCATTCTGATCTGGGTAATTAAATTCATTATTTTGACAACAAGGCTGTAAATAATAAAGGTTAGTATACTAATGATTATATTCTAAATTGTTAAAAATTTAATAAATATAACGTCAATTAATTTATTATATGTCTTGATAAAAAGAGAAAACGGAAGGTAATCTGAAATAAAGACCCTAGATCTTAAGGAGAGCATAGGATTAATGCTAAAAACTTCTGCCAAGGCATGGGAAAAGGCAGCCGATATTGAATTGCGAGAACGTTTTGGCCTTACTGGTATCAAATGGAAGATACTTGTTGTACTCTCAATAAAGGAAGGAATTACTCAAAAACATATGGCAGACATGGCCTTTGTCGAGGCGCCTACACTTGTGCCTGTAATTGACATGATGGAAAAAGACGGATATCTTACAAGACAATCCGATCCAAAGGATCGCAGAAACAATCTGATTTTTATGACTAAAAAATCCAAAGATATCGTAGATCCGATTATTGACTGTATCTTGGAGATAAGAAACATGGGGCTAAACAAAATCTCAAAAAAAGACATGGAGATCACAAAAAAAGTATTGGGTCAAATAATGAGTAACACTGAGGAGTTTATTAGGCAAAAAGGTGAAAATGCCGATCCTGATCTTTGGACGAACCTACAAAATAAATCCCAAAAAACTCTTGTAAAATTGTAAATTACATACAACCTTTCTTGCTCGAATTGTGAAATCATGGTAAATCATTGAATTTAAACCCTGCATCTTTGGAAATCCAACTGTGGATGTAACAATCAATGCAGTGTTGACTATAGTGGGACTAGTCATGCTATGTTTTGGTGGAAATTGGCTAGTTAGTGGTGGTGTTACCATTGCAAGAAAGTTTAGAATTAGCAATCTGATAATCGGAATGACTATTGTTGCATATGGTACTTCGACTCCTGAACTTGCAGCAAGTGTTGCAGCAGCTGGTAATCACGGCGCAATAATTTTGGGAAATATAATTGGAAGTAATATTGCAAATGTTGGAATGGTT
>JAOUNB010000096.1 GCA_029881195.1 Candidatus Nitrosopumilus sp. | reverse complement strand
ACTTCGATGGGTGAAAAAGATGAGGCAGTAGGGGTTTTAGCCACGGGATTACTCCATTATTTGTTAACAAATGCATTGATTACTAGCCAAAGAAAAATTGAACATCGGGGGATTGAATTAGACATAGTAATTCCAGACATCAAAACATTGGAAAAAGATCAAAAAAAGACGTTATTAATTTGCATACCAAAATCGTCAGACATCAACGTAATTAATGAAAAAATAAAACTATTAGAAAAAATCCAACATGAAAAAGAAAACATTTGGTTAGTCCTATCAAAAAACATACCAGTTGCAAAAAAATCATTCGTTTTATCTAAAGAAAACAACTCGTTTTCAAAAATTATCTATGAGATCGCACAGTTCAGTAATGTAGATGGCGCAAATAAATTCAAAATTTTACGAATATGATTTTGCAGTGTTATTTTAGAAGACGGTTCATATCAAGATTTTTTTTAAATATTCTATTCAATGAAGCGTCGCTCATGTTTTTAATGAATGGTATTGAACCCAAAACTTTGACACCGGTAAGATCCTCCAAGTCTTTTTTTAGTTGAGGAACTGAATAACCGTCTTCAAAATTATTAATGATGATTCCTTTAATTGGAATTTTATATTTTTTACACATAATGCAGGTCATCAAGGTGTGATTTACAGTGCCAATCCTACTGCTTGTGACAATCACAGTTGGGATATTCATGTCTTTTATCAAACTGGCAATAGAGTAATTTTTCAGAATGGGCGTCATTAACCCACCCATTCCCTCCACCAGAATCAAGTCATGGAGTTTTGATAGTTTTTTGAAATTTGTAAGTACGGTTGAGACTTTTGGTTTTATTTTTAATTTCTTGTAAGCAGTATAAGGTGATGCAGGAATTGGAAAAAATTGTGGGTTTACTAAACTTTCAGGATCGTCTACTTTTGCGGCGTTGGATAGAATTTCAACATCTTCGGATTTGAATCCATTTCTTTGGGCAGTTCCTGCTGCAAAAGGCTTCATAACACCAACATTAATTCCCATTTTTCTTAGTGTCACGGCCAAACCAGCCGTAACGTATGTTTTGCCCACATCAGTATCGGTTCCAGTGATAAAGAAGGAATTCATCAAGTATCGTCTAAATTAATAATTGATTAATCTTATCGTTTGATTATTAAGAAGAACAGAGATACAAGATTTGTTTGAAGAAGACTAGTTTTGTTTGGCATCCAAACACTCAGATGAGTGAGTGGGATTCTTTTGATGAAATAAGGAGCGCCAAAGGAGTATGGCTGACAGATTCAAAAGGAAGGAAAATTATTGATGCGGTAGGTTCAATGTGGTGTAATGTCTGGGGACATTCCAATCCAGATCTAATCCGGGCAATAACAACTCAAAGTAAGAAACTACAGCACTCATCTATGTTTAATCTGACTAACGAGCCTGCAGAAAAGCTAGCGGAGAATCTTGTCAAAATATCTCCAAAAATGCACAAGGTCTTTTATTCAGACAATGGTTCATCAGCAATGGAGATTGCCATCAAATTATCACTTCAATACTGGAAAAATATTGGTGAGAAAAAGAGAACAAAGATTGCAACACTAGAAAATGGATATCATGGAGACACATTTGGAGCAATGTCAGTAGGATATGTACCAGAATTTTTTGGCAAATTTAAGAAACAGTTGTTTACAACATTACAATTTCCCGTACCAAATGAATACAGAGTCCCAAATGGAATTACTTTTTTAGATCATCAAAATCACTGCTTGGAAAAAATCGAAAAGGAGTTTTCACAAAGAAACGACATTGCAGCATTTATCATGGAAAGTGGTGCACAAGTGGCAGGAGGTGTAATTATTTATCCAAAAGGGTTTCAGAAAAAAATAAGTCAACTATGTAAGAAGTACAATGTACTTTTTGTTTTAGACGAGATAGCAACTGGTTTTGGAAGGCTTGGTTCTATGTTTCAATATGAAGAGCAAAAAAGCATTCCAGACATAGTAGCATACGGCAAAATGTTGACCGGTGGATATCTGACAATGGCTGCCACATTGGTAAACAAGACAGTGTATGATTCATTTTTGGGTGAATTTAATGATTGGAAACATCTGTTTCATGGACACACATACACTGGAAACCCTATTGCAGCAGCTGTTGCTTTAGAAAATCTCAAGATGTATAAAAAACACAACCTAATTAAAAGAATCAAAAGTACATCCAAAATTTTTGAAGAGTACTATCAAAAGATTTCAGAAATTGATGTTGTAGGAGACATCAGGCATAAAGGAATGCTCATGGGGATAGAAATAGTGTCAAATAAGGAGAAAAAGACGGCAATCCACACCAAAAAATCAATCAACAAGATATTTTTTGATGAAGGGAAAAAGAATGGAATCTACCTTAGAACCCTTGGAAATATAGTCATGTTAGTACCGCCTCTGGCAATAACAGAAACAGAGATGAGGTTGCTCTTAGAGAAAACCATATCAACTATTGAATCAGCAAAGCTAAAGGTGATTTGATTGTTAACTTGCCTGACAGGATTAGGTTAACCTTTCCATTATTGTTATAAATGGAGTATTTTTTATTCTCATTATGAGCACTCTGGAATTTATCAAAGAATGCCAGGAAAAAGTATTTTCCGGAGAAGGCATTTCAGCAGACGATGCAAAAAAACTATTGAACACTCCAGAAGAATATTTGGATGAATTGGCATCATGTGCAAACGAAATTACCCGAGAATATAATGGAAGAAAAGTCGATGTGGAGCAATTAAACAATATTAAAAAAAATGCATGTAGTGAAGATTGTACATTTTGTGGACAGTCAGCATTTTTTGATACAGGTATAGAGACATACCAATTACCATCGCCAGACGAAGTGGTAAGCAAAGCACAAAAAGCAAAAGAAGACGGTGCAGAATCATATTGTCTTGTTGCTGCATGGAGAGAGCCGTCATCAAGAGATTTTGAAAAAGTTTGTAAAATTATTTCTGAGATTAATGACAAAGTAGGAATTAGTGTTGAGTGCAGTTTAGGTTTTTTGACACCAGATCAAGCAGCAAAACTAAAAGAACTCAAAGTCAAAAGATACAACCATAATTTAGAAACTGCAAGATCTAAATTTCCCGAAATTTGTACTACCCATACTTACGAAGATAGGCTAAAGACATTAGGCATTGCAAGAGATGCAGGGTTGGAATTGTGCACTGGAGGGATTATCGGATTGGGGGAGACAAGAGAACAGAGATTAGAATTGGCACTTGAATTAGGAAGACTGTATCCAGAAGAAGTAACAATCAACATTCTGGTTCCAATGCCAGGTACACCACTTGAATTGCAAACAGATCTTCCAAATTCTGAAATAGTAAGGATCTTTTCAGTTATACGATTTCTACTGCCAGAATCAGTAATCAAAATTTCTGGGGGTCGTGAATCGAAACTAGATGATTCCGGTGAAAAACTACTGCAAAGCGGTGCAAATGGGATAATCACAGAAGGATATTTAACAATGGGTGGAAACGATGCCAAAAAGGACCGTGAATTAATAGAAAGAATTGGCCTCCAGTCATAAACTAGACTTTGTTGATTCTGAATTAGAAAATTTAAAGAAACAAAACATCTATAGAAAATTACGATACGGAAAGTCAAGCGGGGCATACATTACTATTGACAACAAAAAACTGCTAAACCTGTGCTCAAATGATTATTTGGGAATTGTCACAGCAGATATTCATACTAAACAACTTCAATCAAGCTCCAGACTAGTGTCAGGCAACGACGAATCATACAAGAAATTAGAAGAAATCCTTGCAAAACACAAATCACATGAAAAAAGTCTTGTTTATCCTACAGGGTATATGGCAAATTTAGGAGCAATTACTGCAATTGCAAAAAAAGGAGATCTTATCCTAAGTGATGAGTTAAACCATGCAAGCATAATTGAATCATGTAAATTATCAGATGCAAAAATAGTTGTTTACAAGCATAACGACATTGAGGATTTAGAAAAGAAGTTAAAATTAAAGGGGAAAAACAAATTTGTGATTACTGAAGGTGTGTTCAGCATGGATGGGGATCTTTCTCCACTAAAAGAGATTACCGAGTTATCTGAAAAACACAATGTAATCACAATAGTGGATGATGCGCATGGGGATTTTGTGATTGGAGAAGATGGAAAAGGAACGCCAAATCATTTTAACGTTGAAAAAAAAATTGATTTGTATATCAGCAGTCTAAGCAAAGGCCTTGGATCCTTTGGAGGATATGTTGTATCAAAAAACAACGTAATAGATTTGTGCATAAATAAATCAAAATCATTTATTTATACATCAGCACTTCCATCCTTTTTAATCGAAAATTCGATAAAGAGATTCAAATCAAATA
>JAOUNB010000095.1 GCA_029881195.1 Candidatus Nitrosopumilus sp. | reverse complement strand
TTTATCTGATGACTAGTGATGTTAACGGGAATATTGTCTTTTAATTATTCTGTTGAAGAACTTTTAGCTTCTACTGTTTCTTCAACAGCTTCTACTGTTTCTTCAACAGCTTCTACTGTTTCTTCAACAGCTTCTACTTTAGATTCTTTGGATTTTCCTTTCTCTAACATTTCTGGGATTTTAGATTCTGGTGTAAAATGAATACTGTCTTCTTCTGCAACTGTTACAGTATATGATGGGATGTCTACTTTTCTCTCTCCAATCATAATATGACCGTGAATAACTGCTTGTCTTGCTTGATATGGTGTCTTAAATCCAAACTTCTTTGTTACAATAGTTTGTAATCTACGTGAAAGCAGATCGTTAGCATTTAGATTAAGTACATCGTCTAATGTTGCACCACTACTTACTAATCCAATTCTTGCAAGAGATTTCATTAAAATTGGTTCCTTTTCTTCTCTAATTTCTTGTCTTAATGCAAGCAATGATCTAGCTTGATGTCTTACACGTGATAATTCTGTGTGTGCCTTCCATAATTCTCTTTTTGTTCTTAATCCAAATGTGCCCAAGGTTTTGAGCTCTTCCATTTTTAACTCATAATTCAGTGGTCTCTTTGGTTTTCTCCAAACTCTTCGTGGATATTTTGGATCTCCCATTCAAATCACCTATTCTGATTTCTCCGTAGCTGCTGCCGGAGCTGCTGCCGGAGCTGCTGCCGGAGCTGCTGGTGCTGCCGGAGCTCCTGCACTTCCCTTCTTCGCTGGTGCTGCCATTCCTCCTTTTGCAACTCCTACTGCCCCACCTTTCCTACCTGATGTTCGAGTTCTTTGTCCTCTAACTTTTAAGCCACTAAGATGACGATAACCTCTCCAACTTGCAGTTATTCTTTCTCTTTCAATATCATTTCTTAATGTAAATGGAATGTCTGATGTCAACAAATGTAAATCTGCACCAGTTTCAATATCTTTTCTTCTATTAAGAAACCACGTTGGGAAGTTTCCTCCAACAGGATCTGTAATTAATTTTTCAATTGCCTGAACATTCTCTTCGGTAAGATTTCCTATATTGGAATTTGTGTTAATTTTTAAGGTGTCTAGAACTGCTGTGGCAAAATTATATCCTATTCCTTTAATCTGGGTCAATCCTACAAGCATTTTTCGCTCTCCTGGGATATCATTACCCACAATCCTTACAATGTGTCTATATTCTTGACTACTCAAGTATTCAAAAATTCAAAGAAACCCCGATAAAAACCATACTAGGCACCAAATTGAATATTTTCTTGATGTTTTTTACATATGAATTAATTTTCCAGTCACACTTTTGGAATATTTTTGATTTTATATTATCTGAAATCTTCATCCTCTGTCCAATCATTTCCCTGAATGTTCCATAGATTACATTTACAGCATTTTTTGATACCTCGTTGAGCCTCTATGTCTATGCAAAAACAGTGCTCACCTTTTCCAGATGGATCTTGACTACAAAGCTTTTGCATAATTCTACAAAATCCCTTTTTCTTAATTATCTTATTGGGACAACATGTTCAAAAAGTTAATAATTTCTAATTTTCATGTTATATACAAATGGATGATGCTTTTGATAAGGAAAAAATCGTTGATTGTATGTTTGATCCAATAACCTCTTCAATTTTAGCAGAGCTTGAAGATGGTGAAAAAGAATGCTCATATTTAGCACAACAATCTTCAATATCTGAAAATGATGTTCTTGATAGACTTTCTTATTTGATTGAATGTGGATTCATCTTCAAAAATTCTAATGATGGGAAACTTTTACTTTCAGCTAATTCTGAAAAACTTAACAGTATAGTTGAAAACAGTGATAATTTTGATGCTACGATTAGCGGTCTTGAAAAAATGGATAGTTATCTAAACTGATCTTTTTCTGTTTTTAATACCGAATATACCGACTCCAGCTAAACCTATCATTCCAACAACAATAACATAAACTGGAATAACGCCAAAAATCTTCTTTCCTGAATCAGGCAGTGGTCCAATAGCCCCAAACACTTGAGTCTCTTCATTACTGTTACTTTGAATAATTAATTTGTAAGTCCCTGTGTCTATGACTTCAAATTCATCTTCAATATTTTCCCTATTAATTTCTTGAGATATTATTTCTATATCAAATGGATCCAATATTTTTACAGAAAATACATCCTCTTGGAACTCTATAATCTGAACCGCAAAAACTCCGGTGGATGTCGTTTGTGAATCAAAATCATTGGAAATTGTAAGTGTTTGCTCAGAACTCACTTTTCCATCGTCTTGAATAATTCCTTCTAGAATAGATTGATTTCCTAAAACTAAAAGAAATAGTCCTATGATAATTATGCCTCCTGAAACTACCACTGCGATTCCTGATTTTTGCACAAACTAATACTGGCTTTCTTTAGTTTAAACCTAATTTTCTAGAGTGTTAATAATTAACCTTAAGTTAGATTAGACTAATAAAATTAGCTTAGATTAAATTTAAATAATAAAATTACTGCAATTAGTTCTGAAAGTCTTTCGTTCAAATTATCTGATTATTATGCCTACTTTTTTCGGTGTCTGGATTGATGGATTTATTTAGTCGCCTATCAAATCAGTGATTTTTCTTGGAATTGGGTCTGCAATTTTTCAATTGTCGTAATAAAGATGATTTAAAATGAATGTGACAAAAACCTCTCCAGTTTTTCGGTATTGTCTGGTTTCGCAGTGGAACTGCTAGTCATGCATATGGCCAATATCTTGTTCTAAATGGGTTCTGGATGTATTGTTATGACTGAATTTTTTCTTTCTGCTCTGATCGCGTGCTCTATTTGTGATATCAAATCATGAACTTTCTCTATTGATAATTCTTTATCAAACGAACAGTCGATATCTATTTTGAGAATATTCTCAAAATTCAAAGACACTATTCTTCCAATTTTTTTAATTTCCGAATATTTTTCTAATATTGTCTTGATTCTATTTTCAGTGATTTTGTCCTCCAAGTTGAAATTTTCCGGTATTTTGACAAAAGGCTCTAAATGAATTGTAGCGTGCTCTATTTCTGGAATATTTTTATGAATTTCTTGTTCAATTATTTCAGAAATCTTGTGAGCAGATAAAAGATTCATCTCCCTATCTATCATTACATGTAAATTTGAATATATTTTGCCTTTGGTTTTATGCGTACTTACATTGTGAACGTCTTTAACACCTTCCACTCCTTTTGCAATTTCTAGAATTTTTGCATCTAGTGGAACGTCTTGCCAATTTGGTTCGAAATGTACGGTGATTGCTGAATTTGAAATTTTATCTTTTATATTTCTCTCAACATCGTTGCAAATTTCGTGAGCCTTGTCAAAACTAGTGTCTCCTCTTAATGATATTGTAATGTCTGCAAAAATTGTATCTCCTGATCTTCTCATCAATACTGGGCCTGCATCAATTACTCCTTCTGTGGATATTGTGATTTCCTTAACATCCTTTACAAGTTCAGGTGAAATGATGTCTGTTAAATCAAGAGCAGTTTTGTAGACTAGTTTGATACTTAATACTGCCAATAACCCTCCAAGTATCAATGCTGCAACAAAATCACCAAAATACAATCCATATGAAACTAGAACTATTCCGATAATTGCAACTAATGTGGATCCAAGATCCATGAATGCATGATAAAAATCTGCTTTGAGTGTAGCTCCTCCAATTTTCTTAATTGAGTTTCGTAGCAGACCTAATCTGAAAATATCCACCCCGATGGTGTATAATCCTGCAAGAATTGCCAACAATCCTGGCAAAACAGTTGGAGGCGGACTTTGTAATCTGTGAATGGATTCGTAAATAAAGAAACATGCAATCAAAAAAATTGCGATTCCTCCAATCATTCCACCTAATGATTCAATTTTGCCGTGTCCATAGGTGTGCTCTGCATCAGCTGGCTTCATTGCCATTCTTGCAGCCAAAAGTAAGACCATTGTTACCACACTATCCAATAATGCATGAATGCCATCTGTAATGATGGCTAGGCTATTTGAGATTAAACCAAAAATCAATTCAACCAAAAATGCTGAAAATATAGCTAAAAGTGAAACTTGTAATACTCTCGTTCTTTGAACAAACATTCCTCCTTTTTGATAATTTGAATCACGTATTACCGTTTTCTAAGGATAAGTGGTACGACAAAGTTATTTGTGATAAACTAGGATTCTGAACTGTTGAATAGAAAATATATCTATTTGCTAGTAATTTTCTCGATAATATTCCTAATCCCTGTGACAAATGTTGATGCCTCGAGCAATCCAAACTTGTTTGTATCTGCTGAAAACTCTCAATTTCGTAATCATTTTTCAGGTTCTATGGTCATTGAAGTAGTAATTCGTGATAACAATATTAGAGACACAGATGAAGGTAAGGGTGAAC
>JAOUNB010000094.1 GCA_029881195.1 Candidatus Nitrosopumilus sp. | reverse complement strand
ATCAACAGGTGCAAATCAGTGCTGACTTAGCAAATGGTCAGGATAGAGAGCAAGCATTTGCATACTTGGTACAGATTCAGGATGGTAACGGTGTTACAGTCGCATTAGCATGGATTACAGGTTCACTCTCTAGTGGTCAATCATTCAGCCCAGCATTGTCATGGATTCCAACACAAAGTGGTACTTACACAGCAACCGCATTTGTATGGGAATCAGTTGATAATCCTACGGCATTATCACCACCAGTTAGCACAACAGTAACTGTACTGTAAGAAAACTAGTTCACATTATCCTTTTTTTCTTTTTTTGAATACTCTTTAACGTAAGTTGTAGACAATTTTTCCAGAAGTAATATCTAGGAGAGAATTAGCAATTAATTTAAAATGAGATCTAAAATTGTATTTTTTATTTTGATTGTTTTACTGTTTTTAAATATTCCAAATTCGTTTTCAGAGGAACTTGAATTATTTACAAATAGTAAAGTTTACTCTCCTTCACACACTCTGCAAGTTTATGGAAAAGGATTACCTGGGGAAAACTTGATTATGCGAATTTTTGCTCCAGATGAATCTATTGCAAAATTTGATCAAATAACTACCAACCCTGACGGCTCTTTTAATTATGGATTGCTAACTTGGCCACAACCATCAACTAGTTTTCCTTATGGAACATACACTGTTGAAGTAATTAGTACTGAGCAAAATGGCATATCCCAAAAAATTGATGTGAAATTTTCATCTACAACAGAATTACTTGATGTGCCCGTTGAAAGAATCATAAACACTCTGGTCTTTGCACCTGAAACTACTGCAGTTGATCATCCAATCAGAGTATTTGTGCAAATCACTAGTGATGGTCTTTTAGTTGGAAATGAGCCATCTGAACTGCTACAAACTACTCATGTTCACCTTCCATCTGGAGTTTCTGTTCCTTTGTCAAATTCATTTAAGACACTTCATCAAGGATTATACTTTGTTGATTATACCCCGCGAGAACAAGGAACTCATGTGTTTCACGTTGTCGCATTTAGTCAAGGGACAACGTCTCATGGCTCTGCAGCCACTAATGTTCTAAGCCAAGATCTGGGAGGGATATCCGATGAAATAATAAAACTGAATTCTGTTTTGGATGAGACATCTGAAGAACTCAGTATTTTAAAGTCTGAAATTGCAGGATTTAAAACTACTTTAGATCGTGCCAGCATTCAGATTGATGAAAACATTGGAACAATTACCGATTCTGTCAAATTCATTAGTGAAGCTTCTTCTCAACTAAATGCATTAATGTTTCCAATTATTGCATCAATTGGGTTAATTGTTGCCCTACAAATAGTAATTCTTACTAGACGAAGATAGTTATAATAACGCAAGAAAAATAAATTAAATAATGCCCAAAGCGGCTATTTTCTTTTCTGTAATATTTTTCTCAACTATGTTGACAAATTCTTATGCATTAACTTCTGGGGATATGGTTTTAGATGAATTCAAACCTCTGAGTACATTTGATTCTGAAATATTGGATATAGATTCTAATTTTTTTACAAAAAATGATTTCAAACGATATCTAATTTTTGGATACAACACACAAGATATTGACTTTTTAAACAATAGTTCATTATATGGAGTACAAAATAATAATGGCTTTTTTTACGTCTCTATTCTCTCTGAAAAGTCAGCATCCACTCTTGTTTCACAGGGCTATTATGTCATTGAAGACACTAAATTAGATTTCCATTTATCTGATGATGTAATTTCTGATTCTTCAAGAATCGGTGAGATTACAGGTTCAAGTGCTGCTAAAACAAAATATGACGCATCAGGAAATGGCACTGTGATTGCAATTGTAGATACCGGAGTTGATTTTTCAAATCCTGATATTCAGCATTCACTTGCACGAGATAAACTCAATCATCCTATAATGCTTGATCCTGATGGACAGGGTATTGTTTTAACAAATGCAACCTTCTTTGCATACGTTGATAAAAATGAAATAATTAGAAATTATAGTAAACCAATTCCACCAGATATGACTTCATCGGTATATGTGAAAAAAGATGGAGTCTTTCTTGATGTGTCACAAGGTGGTAAAGGAAGTAACATTTCAATTTATAATTCATTTTTTCCACAAATAGGGTTATCTCCAATTTTCAATGGTACATTAGACAAAGATATGAAAATTGGTGATGACAATAGAAACTATATCAAATCAAAAAGTGGAGTATACCATCTTGGTGTAATCTATCAGGGTGCATTACAAGGGCCATTGGCTCAAATTCAAGTTGTACCGGTTTTAGTGGTTGATTCATTTATTCCAGGAGTTTATGATACAATAATTCCTGATCTTAGTACGTCCTGGGAAGATTATACTAGATTTGATCTAAAGTCAGATCAAAAACCAAACTATGATTTTGATTTTACTGATGAAAAACCAATTGTATTGGGAAGTGGCAAAGAATTTCTTGTCTATGATTCAAACGGTGATGGAAAAAATGACTATAGTGCAGGAACCTTTGGTGCACAAGTTCTTGATGTTTATGGTGTCATTAAAAATAATGTTACTGACATTGATGATTCATTACAAGCAATTAATGGTACATTGTTACCTGCATTGGATTCAGATGGTAACTTTTTTGGTTTGATGAGTGATTTTATGGGGCATGGAACTTCTAGTGCGGCATCAATTACTTCACGAGGCCAAGAGGTATATGATATCTACAACAATACAGAAAAACATTCTATTATCGGTGTTGCCCCTGATGCAAAGATTGTACCCGTAAAGGCATTGTGGTTTGGTGATACCGTTTATGGTTGGTTGTGGTCTGCTGGATTTGAAAACCAAGGTCATGACTGGAAATTTTCAGGAGAACCAAAAGTCGACATAATTTCTAATAGCTGGGGTGTATCAAATTTCCCTTCCTTTAAGGCATCGCCTGGAATGGATGTCTTGTCACTTATACTGTCTGTTCTTGTAACTCCATATTCTTTAGATGATGATTATCCTGGTATCACAATAGTCTCTAGTGCTGGAAATTCTGGACATGGATATGGGACAATTGGACTGCCAAACGTCTCGCCTTTTGGAATTTCAGTTGGCGCAACAACTAACAATGTATTTGTTGGATATGGCCCATTCAAAGATCAACCACGATTTGGAAATACCACAACACACCATGACAGTGTTGTTGATTTTTCAAGTAGAGGACCTGGTTCCATTGGAGATCCAAAACCTGACATTATGAGCATTGGGGCTCATGGTTTTACCCCATCAAATGTTTTAAAAATTAAAAAAGATTCCAAAGATGAATCTTTTTCATTGTTTGGGGGAACTAGTATGGCCGCACCATTAGTTTCTGGCAGTGCCGCAATCTTGATTGATGAGATGAGACAAGAATCACGAGATTATGATCCATTTATGATTAAGAATATCTTAATGTCGACTGCAACTGACCTTCAAAATGATCCTTTCACTCAAGGTTCTGGTTTAGTAAATGTTGAAACTGCTTTAAATTATGTCCACGGAGATGATGGCGCTTTCATTGTGTATAATGACGCATCATACCACAACATTAAAAATATTCTTGAACCTGCAATCAAAAATATCAATTCAACTAGAATCGGATTTGAACAATTCGTACTCCCTTCAAAATCTTTTCCTATGACTGGTTGGTTTGGTGGACAGTTAAGTCCTGGAGATAGAACTACTACAACATTTACAGTTGAAAATCCAACTAATGATACTCTTTCAATTAATGTTAAACCTCAAGTTTTGTCATTGATTACAAAAAATCAGTTTGACGGAAAAACAATTGTACGACAACAAGATTCCATTTTAAATAAAACTGATACATTCATTCCCAACTATGTAGAACTATCTCATATTACCAATCCTGAAACAACTGGTGATTTTTTTAGTGAACAAAACCCAATTCCTGAAGAATCATCACTAATGATAGTAAATGTTAATTTTCCATTCAGTGATTTCATGAATGGTACATCTAGCGTATATGCCGATGATCTCAAAATCTCTTCTTTATATCTCTATGATTGGCTTGATAACAACAATGATACAAAAATTACAAGTGATGAATTATCTATGGTTAATAGAGCTGGTTCTTGGGGAACCGTTCAAGAGTTAAGAGTTTCAGAACCTAATAAAAAATTTGACGGCGTTCCGTTAATTGGAGTTTATCCTGTACCTACACGCCATTCATACTGGTTAGGTGACATAAAACAAAATTCAACTTCTATGGATTATACTATTTCTACCAGTTATTATCAAAAGGATAATTGGCCACTGTTGTGGCCTGAGTCTAGAACAATATCTGTTCCAGCAAAAGAAATTACTACTCTTGATGTTACATTGATTACTCCAACTGATTTGCAAACAGGTGTCTATCAAGGGTTTTTAACTC
>JAOUNB010000029.1 GCA_029881195.1 Candidatus Nitrosopumilus sp. | reverse complement strand
AAAGACTACTAAAATCAACATAGAGTAATACATTTTTATCATTATTTTTTTGATTGATTTCTAAATTTCTGAAAATATACAATTTGTATAATTGCCAATCAAATTTTTCATAGATAGTTTTGGAAAATCTACCGAAACTCTATCTGAACCTGTTAATCTTCATAAAATTCTGTAGATGATTATGTAGATCTAATTCAGAAAGATTCCTAAAGAATTGTTATTGCATGGTTGGTGTCTGGCCATCTTGAATAATTTGGCATCACAAATTTTTGTATTTGATAATTTTGTTTGTTACTACTTCTTTGTGACTCTAATCTTCCGATTTGCCTTAGGATGTAATCCTCATTTTCATGTTTTACTTCCTCCTTGATATTTGAATACCAGTACTTGATGTCCTCATTTATTGTATTTCTGTTGACCTTCAATATTTCTGCAATTCTTACTGCAGAAAACCCCTTCTCAAAATGAAGTTTGTGAACTTCCTTTCTTCTCTCTTCCTTGTCCTTTATGGTGTATGGCCCACCCATTCTTTTTATCCAGAATCACTTCCATGTTTTAATATTGATGAAATTGCATTTTAGCTTTTTGTTAATATTATTAACAATGTTAACACACAAATAATAATTCTGCATAGTTCTGCTTAGTTGCCCCCAAAATATCTCAATCACAACATCTAAGAAATAATCGTCTTGGAACTATCATTAAGGATGAAAGATTTTGTGGATCATAAAATCCAACATTCTGATGTAACTTCAAACAACAAATATGATTTCATTCATTATGATTCACAAACAATTCCATTCTTGTTAGCATCAAGTCTGGTCGGCCAGATAAAATACAAAAGTCTGGATATGATGTATCACAATTGTTTTTTATCGATTATAGAGATTTAACTGGAATTTATGATCCCAAAACAGAATTAACACATCCATGTTTTTGGGCCCAAGGTTCTTTTCCAAACTCACTTGAATCACAAAACCTGTCCTGTAAATATCCCAAATTAGCATCTAGTAACTCTGAATTGAGATTCACACCATTACATGTTACCACTCCAACCATTCTTCCATAACTCCCAAGAATCTGCCCATCATCCTCATCTACTAAAACTTTAGATCCTACAGGACAAATTGTTTCTATGAAATCCCTGGACTTCTTTCCCTCAAGCGTCTTTAGTTCAGGAGACGTAGACAGTGCGAATCTGACTGATTGATCATTGACTATGATTGTATCTCCCTCAACAATTTTGGTAACTATGCCGAGAAAACACTGAGCATCGCCATAGCAATCCGATGACAACTGTAAGTTCCCTTGGATAGGCTCTGATTCTACATTCCCAGAAGTGTCCCTCTCCAATTCTTCAAAATCAAATGACGAGTAATCCCCGCCACCTATTGCAACCATTAAAAGCACTACTGGTACCCCTACTCCTAATCCAATAATGAAATCTTTTCGCATGTTTCTAAAATAGTTCTACAAACTTGGGCATATTAGAATATGGTTTTTTAAAAAACCTATCTCTTTTCAAACTGGTCTTATTCTGTTGCTATCTGTATTCATCTCCGCAGTCTCCGATTGCCTCAAACAAATCATTTGATTTTGCAGTAATTGAATTAATCAATGAAATGTCTTCCTTATCCAATTTCACATCAAAAACTTTGGCATTGTCATTTCTGTGGTTTGCAATTCCAAGTCTTGCCCCAACAATGACTCCTGCAACCTGAGGCTTATCTAATACAAATCGAGTAGCAACATTTGCAATACTGCATTGATGCTTTTTTGCAATTTCCTTCATGCTGTAAAGCAGTTCTTGAAATAATTCCCATCCACCCCAAACATCGATCATGTTCTTGTATTTTTGCAGACTGGAAGTTGTAAGTTCACCTCTGTGTGGTTCATCTAAACCCAAATACTTTTCAGAAAAGAATCCTCCTAACAATGTTCCATATGTTAGAATTTTTATTTCGTTTTTTGCAAAAAATGGAATCATGAGTTTTTCTGGTCTTTGATCTAAAATAGAAAACTGGACCTGGTTTGATACTATTTGAAATCCGCTTTCTATCATTGTTTTGACTCGTTCAGTATCAAAGTTTGTCAATCCCAGATGTCTGATTCTTTGCTCGTTTTGCAATTTTGACAAGTGGTGTAATGCGTCAAGATATCTAGAATCATTATAATCCCACCAGTGAAATTGGAGAAGATCAATGCAGTCAGTATTCATTTTTTTTAGTGACTGTTCAATATAGTATGTAACAATACTGTTACTCATTGGACCCGGATTTGGAACAAATTTAGTTAGTGCTTGTGATTGAGTTTTGTCAATTTTTTCTCTAAATTCACCAATCAATGATTCTGCAGAACCATAAATGTCTGCCAAATCCCAAGTTGTAAATCCTGAATTATGATATTCTATCATGTCTGTGATTGCAGAACTCTTGTCAATCTGACCGTGGCCTCCTGCAACTTGCCACATTCCATTAAGAATTCTACAAATTTCCAAATCTTTTGCAAGAGTAATTCTTTTAATTGACACAAATATCTTAGAAAAAATCTCTTTAAAAAACTGGTATAGTCACAGAAATATCTAAATCACAACCATCTAAGATAGAATCATCTTGGAACTACCACGTGGAATGAAAGATTTTGAAGGTGCAGAAAATGCAAATATTGAGCACATTCGATATCATTTCAAACAACTATCAAATCTATATGGATTTTCATTCATGGATCCCTCTCCAATTGAGTTGCTGTCAACATTGGAGACAAAATCAGGCCCAGAAATCAGAGATGAAATTTACTATTTTAAAGATAAAGGGGATAGAGAAATTGCATTAAGATTTGATTTTACAATGGGACTAACAAGATATGCTGCTTCCCAAAAATCTGTGAAACTGCCAGCAAAGCTCTCAAGTTTTGGTGGTGTATTCCGATACGATGAACCTCAAAAAGGCCGATATCGATACTTTCATCAATGGGATGTAGAGGTGTATGGGAAGCCATCCATTGAATCAGAGGCTGAAATCATTGAACTGACATCTAGATTATTTGATTCACTTTTACTCAAAGGAATTACAATTGACATTAATCATAGGAATCTAGTAGAGTCTTATATTAACAAAATTTTCAATTCAAAAGATCCAGAATTAGTCTCTGATATCTTACGGGCAGTAGATAAAATTGCAAAAAAATCAAAAGATGAAATCCTAAAAGAATTTCAGGCAAAGGGATACAGAACAGAAAAGATTGAAAAAGTTCTAGAGTTTTCACAAATTAAAGGAACTATTTCAGAAGTTGAAAAAATATTTGATACTACACATCTAGAGTCATGGAATGATCTAAAACAACTATTTGAATCACTTGAGAATAGAGGTGTATCTAATGTCAGAATAAATTTTGGTATAGTTCGAGGATTGGATTACTATTCGGGAATTGTCTTTGAAGTCTTTGACAGAAATTCTACACTAGGGGCATTAGCTGGTGGTGGGAGATATGACACACTAACTAAAGCATTTGGCAGAGAAGATATCGGTGCAACTGGAGTTGCCGGTGGAGTTGAGAGAATTATTCTTACAATGCAAGAGCAAAAAATAATCCCAGAAGTTTTAGAAAAACGAGTTGCAGTGTTGTATGTCAATGACGAGATGCAAAAAGTTGCTAATTCAATTGCTTCACTATTGAGACTCAATAACATTCCAACTGACATTGACTTGGCAGGAAGAAACCTGAAAAAACAAATGGATATAGCAAACAATGCTCATCTCTCAATTATTGTGGGGCCTGATGAACTTGAAGAGGGAATTGTTGTGCTCAAAGATATGGTTAATGGAACTGAAGGAACTATCTCGCTAGAGAAATTAACTGAGAATCCGAAATCTATTCTTAATTTAGAAAAGCTCTAGTTAACATCATAATTTCAGGGCCGGTAGTCAATGATCCTACAACAATAGAATGATTATTTGCCAGAATTCCTGATGCAACGTATGGGATTCCGTTATTTATGGAACACTGCTCAATTTTTACGCCTAATAAGTTGGAAAATGTCTTCATATCTTCATCATCGGCTTCTGGATGAATGGCCGCACCAGAATTATTGGCAACCATAACAGCTCCTGTTTGATTAAAACCTGCAATTTTTCTCTGAATTACTTCTACCCCCAAAACATCTGAAATATTTTTACAGTCTTGAGATGATAACCATGGAGATACGACTGCTCCTTTATCATTGGTACAAATTACATTTCCTAACGCAGATAATTTTGAATCAAGAACACCTACTTCTAATCCTGTTTCATTTTTGAGAAAATCAAATTCATCCTGGTATGCAGTTTTTGGAATAAGTATTCCTTTGTTGTTCATTACACATAATGCTCCAATTAGTCTTGTATTTGCAATAGACATGAATAGAGATTCCACATCAAGATATTTTGCTAGTTTTTCTGCTTTTGATTGCGCATATCCCATTGGAAGTAAAATTATACTATCATTTACTTTAGTGTAAACTCCAATGTTTGGTCCACGATATACATCATACTTGATAATATCCATATCCAGATAATTGATCGTTTAGCGTTATGAACGTAAGGAATTCATTCCTGAGAGATCAATTAATACTGATCTATTCTTAATTTGCCTATCTAGCTTTAAATAATAACTCTGAAAAATTACACTATGCCAATAGCAGAAAATTTTCCTGAAGGCCTAAAGCCTATTGGAAAAATAAATCTCGATGATGGAAATTTCCATATCATGTGGGGTCCAGGCAAAGAAAAAAACACTGACGGCTCGCAAGCTGAGGTGTTTGCAGATTCAGACGTAGTTGCCGCATATACTGCAAGAGGAGAGGAACATGTTCCACTTGGTGTAAGTGGTACGATGGTAGCTGTTGATTGGGATTCTTGTGTTGCAGATGGTGCATGCATTGAAGCATGTCCAGTGCAAGTGTTCCAGTGGTACAGAACTGAAAAAGACATTCCAGCCAAAGATGTTGTTGGTCAAACTTTTAACGGAACTGGAAGCAATGTAAAAGATGAGCGAAAAGATCTAACTGACAAGGCAGATCCAATCAGAGAACATGATTGTATTTGGTGTATGGCATGTGTATCTGTTTGTCCTCCACAAGCAATTAAAGTTGATCAGTCAAATGTTGAAAAACATGAGTCTGCAGCAAAAATTCTCTAAAATTTTAAGATCCAACTATATCTAGAAATTTTTCTTTTCTTTTTTATTTAGTCTTGACTAATTATATCTAGATTTAAATAATATTTTGAGGTAGCCTGGATATGGCAGAATTACAAATACCAGAAGACTTTTGTCACAATGATGTAAAACCAAAAGGAAAAACAAGCCATGCAGATGGTGAAAATTTCCACTATATTTGGGGTGAGGGAAGAACTGATGGTGCAGCATTTTCAAACGAAGATGTAAAAGCAGCCTATGAAGCTAGAGGAGAAGAACAAGTCCCTCTTGGAATTCATGGAACAACTGTTGCCGTAGATTGGGATTCCTGTGTTGCAGCAGGCGCATGCATGAGTGTATGCCCAGTTCAAACATTCCAATGGTACAGAACCGAAAAAGATATTCCTGCAGCAAATTGCTTGGGTGAAACTTTTGAAGGAACTGGCAAAACAGAACAAGATGAAAGATTAGACTATACAGACAAATCACAACCAATCAGAGAACATGATTGTACTGTTTGCATGGCTTGTCAAGAAATTTGTCCTGAAGGAGCTATTCGAATTGAATCAGCTAACCAAGAATGGCACGAGAAAGCAGCTGGTACATATGTGCTTATGAAATCTGGCTCAGAAAACCCACACGCACACGACTAAAGAAACTTTTTCTTTTTTCTTATTTTTCTATTTCACGCCAACAAATTTTAATCACTTCTATCAAAGAGTTTTCGCAGAGGTCGCCTAGCTCGGTAGGGCGCGGGCCTTGAGAGCCTGTGTGCGCAAGCATACGGGGGTTCAAATCCCTCTCTCTGCGCTTGGGTACAAGTCACTAGAAAATAATATATCGCATCAAACAAAATTTTCCCCTCTACTGATAACAAAAAGCTATATCTCTACCAAATTTTATTTATTTGATAAAAATCTCACTTCTGTTGTATGTCTAATTTAACTTCTGATTTTTACTTTTACAATAATCCATATTGCATAGATATTCATTAATGAAAATGAAATTATGAATGTCCATATGATCCAGGCAAATCTGGGATATCCTTCCTCCAAAATAAGCCCTCCTCCTAGGGATATTATAAAATGAGCCGCTAGATGAATGATGATTAGCTTCTTCGTAAAATTAGAATTCATTATGGTTTGATTTTTTCTCTCAGAAAATACCCTTGGAACAAACGCAAGTAAAGCCCAATAAGAAAACATTGCAAATTGATTTGCATTTGGATTTCCCCAGGGACTATTGCCAGCAAGAAACCATTCAAACACTACAAGACCTATTACCCCCGAAAGCACATAATAAAACCCATAGCCTGCAGTGTTAGATATTCTCCCTATACTGCCTAGAATTATCTTGCCTAAAATTAACGCAATAATAAGAAATATCGGATAAAACACTATTGCAAATCCAAAGGCCTGAGGGTTACTTGTAGCAACAAATCTGAAAAGAAATTCTATGGGAATTGCTATGAAAAATGCAACAACAAAAAACACAATCTTATTCCTTATCCCAAACATAGTTATTCAAATTCTAAACACTGCTTAAGATTTTTGATTTATTTATCAATCTCATGAAATTTCATTCAAATTCAAATTGTATGAAACTGGAAAATTTTTTCAAGTTGAATTGTTGAATATAAGAAAAGAAACAACGTGAAAACCCAATAGAATCTTGAATTTAAGTGTAATTGAAAATTTTTAATAATATTTGATTTTCATTATTCTGAGTTACCAAAAACCTTATAGACACTCTCTGCGTTTTAATTTTCTATTTTTCCAAGTTCTGCTAGCATTGCAGATAATTGAATCTCTGAATTTGCACCAACTAGAACTCTATAATCATATTTTGCAATAATCTCTAAAATGTCTGATAATTTTTCATGCTTTAATTTGAACACCGCTGAGTTGAGATATTTTAGAAAATCTGATTCTGACATTCCATACACTTTGATTAGTTCTATCATCTTCTCTCTTGCTTCTGCAACCTTGCCTGCTAATGCAATCTTTAGTACTTCATCCACATCGCTGGTTTTAGTAAGCCCTGCTGATCCCTTTACGTGCTCTTCAGTAATTCCTCCAAGGCTTGCTGTTGCCTGCATTAGGTTAATTGCATGTCTCATATCTCCTTCAGAATAATCATAAATTGCCTTGAGACCTTTTTTGTCAAATTTGACTTTCTCCTTTTTTGCAATCTCCTCTAGTCTCTTAATGAGATCCTCCTCTGGAATTGTTGTGAACTTGAAGGTTGCACATCTACTTTGGATTGGGTCGATGATTTTTGAAATGTTGTTTGCAATGAAAATAAATCTGCAAATTTTTGCAGTGTCTTCAATTATTCTTCTCAGTGCTGTCTGAGCATCTGCAGTCATCTCATCTGCTTCATCTAGGATGATAATCTTGAATGGAACCTCTCCCATTCCGGCAAATCTTGAGAATTTCTTAACTTTCTCTCTGACCATACCGATCCCTCTCTCATCAGATGCGTTTAGCTCAAGCGTGTAGTCTTTGAAATTTTCTCCCAAGATTTGATTTGCAATACATAATGCAGCAGTTGTCTTTCCAACTCCTGCAGAACCTGAAAACATCAGATGTGGCATATCTGTTGGATCTTTGATTAATGCCTGTAAACTACCGATTATTTCGGTTTGGTTTACAATTTCTGAGAGCTTTGTAGGCCGATATTTTTCTACCCACATACCACTTCCCAACATGAGTCCTAAGAACTAATCCCCATTAATAAATCCGAATTGGTTATTGTATCATACCACATCTTAAAATCAAAATTACATTTAATTTCTTGCGATCAGCCTGAGGTTAATTAGGATCAATTGATCTCACTAAATTGTTAACAGAATTGATCGATCCGATACTTGAGGATCTAAAAGAGGATAAGTGATCTCGAATGGAAATTGATAAAGTAGAAAAAGTGCATTCAATTGGATACCGCCTAAAGGATGCAAAATTTACTGTTAATCAGGACATCAAATTCAATGTGGCAGGAGTAAAAATTGAAGCAACTCAAGGTGACACTAACAACATTCCTCAATGGGTAGGAAAGATTCTATCTGATAATAACTTGGGAATGTTAGATTCTCCAGACATGATTACCGAATTAAAACAAGCACTATCTAAAGAAAAGATGGTTGGTGAATATCAAATATCTACACTTGATCCGCACTTCTACATAAAATTGAGAGAATCTATGAAAGAATTGAATCGCGATGATTTTGACAAAGTTGAAAGTATGATGCTTGAGTTATTTAGAATGAGGCGAGGTAAACTAGTAAAGATGGCTGACTCAATCAAACTGAATTCTGAATTGTACAATAAATTAACTGTTGAGGAAAATATCTTTTACAAAACTATCTATGATAACAGCAAAGAATTCGAAAAACAAATTACGGGGGGCTTAAATGAGCACTAAACAATCTAGCACTTTTACCGATTCTGCTTTATCTGATATAGTAAAAGAATTTTTAACTAGATTCAAGGATAAAAATGGTCACTACAAGTACATAGATGCTATCGATGAGATGATGCCAAAGAATGCAAAATACATCATCGTTGATTATAATGATTTGGTTGTAGAACCACAAATTGAGACAATATTTTCTACAAATCCTGATAGAATATTTGATGCATTTTCTAGAGCAATCAAAGAAGCATTACAAATAAGATTTCCTGATTATGCTGAAAAAATCAAAGACGAAGTTCGTGTAAGATTAATTAATTTTCCACTTGAGCGAAGTCTAAGACAAATTAATGCTGAAACAATTGGACACATTACAAGTGTTTCAGGAATGGTAGTTAGAGCATCAGAAGTAAAACCTCTTGCGAAAGAACTTGTATTTGTATGTCCTGATGAACACACAACTAAAGTAATTCAACTAAAAGGAATGGATGTAAAAATTCCAATCATCTGTGATAACCCAAACTGTAAACAGCGTGATTTTGAGTTAAAACCCGAAGCAAGCAAATTTATTGATTTTCAGATTCTCAGATTACAAGAACTTCCTGAGGATTTACCTCCGGGACAACTTCCTCACTATATTGATGTCACAATTAGGCAGGATTTAGTAGATAATTCAAGACCTGGTGATAGAATTATTCTCACAGGTGTTGTTAGAGTAGAGCAAGAATCAGTTGCAGGAATTCAAAGAGGTCACAGTGGATTATATCGATTAAGAATTGAAGGAAATAATATTGAATTTCTGAGTGGTCGTGGATCTAAAACTGATAGAAAAATCGGAAGAGAAGAAATTTCACCTGAAGAAGAAAAAATGATCAAGTCACTAAGTCAAAGCTCAGATGTTTATCAACGACTAATTGATTCCTTTGCACCACACATTCAAGGACAATCATTAATCAAAGAAGCAATTTTGTTACTTATTGTTGGTTCTAATCAGAGATTACTTGGTGACGGTAGTAAGATTAGAGGAGACATTAACGTATTTCTAGTTGGAGATCCTGGTACTGCAAAAAGTGAGATGCTAAAATTCTGTGCAAGAATTGCACCAAGAGGTTTGTATACTTCAGGTAGAGGTTCGACCGCTGCAGGACTTACAGCTGCTGTGGTACGTGATAAAACAGGAATTATGATGTTAGAAGCTGGTGCAGTAGTATTAGGTGATCAAGGTCTTGTAAGTATAGACGAATTTGACAAGATGAAGCCTGAAGATAGAAGCGCTTTACACGAAGTTATGGAACAGCAATCAGCAAGTATTGCAAAAGGTGGTATTGTTGCCACACTAAATGCTAGAACTTCAATTTTAGCTGCAGCAAACCCAATGTATGGAAAATATGATCCATTCAAAAATATTACCGAAAATGTGAATTTGCCAATCCCATTACTTACTAGATTTGATCTGATCTTTGTTGTAAGAGACATCCCAACAAAAGAACGGGATGAAAAGATTGCAAGACACATTATTCAAAGAAACACCACTCAAGGAACAGACAAAAAATCCGTCATTGAGGTTGATTTGCTTACAAAATACCTCTCATACGCAAAACGTGGTATTCCTGAATTGACAAAAGAAGCAGAAGAAAAAATTTTGTCCTATTATCTCCAGATGAGAAATGTTGAATCTGAAGAAATGATCACCGTAACTCCTAGACAACTGGAAGGAATTATTCGACTTTCAACTGCAAGAGCCAGATTACTCATGAAAGATAAGGTAGAAGAAGAAGATGCTGAACGTGCCATATTCCTTATTCAGAGTATGCTTCAAGATGCAGGAGTTGATGTCAATACTGGAAAAGTAGATCTTGGAGTATTACAAGGAAAGCCAAGAAGTGAAGTCTCTAAGATGCAATTATTCATGGATGTTCTAAAAAGTCTTGAAGGCGACAATAAAGTTCCCGTAGAAGAAAGAACATTTGTCAAAGAACTTGAAAAGAGTGAAAAATTCACAGAGGAGGAAGCAAGAAATTATATCAGAAGAATGCTTAGAGAAGCATCTATTTATGAATCAAAACCCGGTCACTATAACCGAGTATGAAAATTGAACAACTAGATCTCCCAAAATCAGCAATTGAATTTTTACAATCACAAGGTTTTGAAAAATTATATCCTCCACAAACTGATAGTATAAAATCTGGATTATTGGATGGCAAAAGTATTCTGGTATCTGCTCCTACCGCAAGTGGAAAAACTCTAATTGCAATGCTTGCAATGATTAACTATCTTTCAAAAAATAATGGTAAGGTAATTTATCTTAGTCCTTTACGTGCATTAGCTGCTGAAAAATTTTCAGAATTTAAAAAATTAGAAAAAGTATCATTGGGGAAAAAAATCAAAGTTGGAATATCAACTGGTGATTTTGAAAATATTGAAAAAAATCTAGAAAAAAGTGACATATTGATATTAACAAACGAAAAGATGGATTCAATTATTAGACACGGTGTCGAGTGGGTTGAAGAAATTGGATTAGTTATTTCGGATGAAGTTCATTTGATTGGAGATGAAAGTAGAGGTCCAACCCTTGAAATGATTTTAACACAACTAAAACTTTTAGACACAAAACCTCAACTTGTAGGTCTTAGTGCAACAATTACAAACTCTGATGAGATTGCCAACTGGCTTGATTGTAAGCTGGTAAAAAATGACTGGCGACCAGTGCCTCTCTCTGAAGGAGTATGTAATGGAGGTGAAGTTACTATGAGTGATGGCAAAACCTTTGAAGTTGAACGTAGTTTGCGTGGAACACCTATTGATTTAGGCGTACAATCAGTACAAGAAGGAGGTCAATCACTAGTATTTGCCGAGACTAGAACTCGCTCTAAATCTCTTGCAACGAAAGCTGCAGATGCAATTTTTAATATTTTAAAAAAAAATGAATTAACTGAATTAGAAAAAACATCAAAAAAAATTCTGATTGAAAATGAACATACAGAACTAGTAAAAACATTAGCACTTCTAGTTAAAAAAGGAGTTGCATTTCATCATGCAGGACTAAATCAAAAATGCAGAGAGATCATAGAGGTCGAATTTCGTAAAGGAACAATAAAGCTATTATCATCAACTCCAACTTTAGCTGCAGGAGTTAATCTTCCTGCAAGAAGAGTTGTAATTTCAAATATTAATCGATATAATGCAAAGGTTGGAGCAAATAGACCAATTAGTATTTTGGAATACAAGCAACTATGTGGGAGAGCTGGTCGACCTCAGTACGATGATCACGGTGAATCAATAATTGTTGGAAATGGAAACACTGAAGATCTTATGGAGTATTATATTAACGGTGAGCCAGAACCAATAGTTTCAAAAATCACTGATGATAAATCTTTGAGAACTCATATTCTTAGTGTGATAGTAACACACCCTGGAATTAAAAAAGAAGAAATTTTGGAATTCTTTTTACAAACATTGGGGGGATTACAATCTAGAAAACCAACCATAAAATTTGCAATTGACATATCATTACGTTTTCTTTCTAGTAAATATCTGATAATAAAAAAAGGAGAAAGATACGCAGCTACTGAATTTGGTAAAAAGACATCGATGCTGTACATTGATCCGTTAACTGCAACATACTTTAGAGACGCAATTGAATATGTGTCTAAAGAAAGAAACCATACGTTTGGATTTTTACATTTGATTTCAAATTGTGATGAATTTTTTCCAAAATTTTCACTACGACAAAAAGACTATGGATCAGCAAGTTTAATGATAGAAAACAATTCTTCAGAACTGCTAGAACCGATTTCTGAATATGATTGCTCAAGAAGTCTTTTGGCTTTACAGTCTTGGATTACTGAATCTTCAGAGTTATCTTTATCTGACAATCTTGGAATAGAGTCTGGAGATATGCATAGGATGGTTGAAAATGCAAATTGGCTTACATATTGTCTAAGAGAGATTTCAAAACATGTTGAGAGAGCAGACTTGCTTGATGAATTGGCTGATCTGCGAACAAGAATTGTATACGGAGTACGAAAGGAATTACTTGACCTAGTTAAAGTCAAGGGTATTGGAAGGGTTAGAGCTAGAATTCTATACAAACATGGAATAAAGAATTTAGATGATTTGGCAAAGATTCCGGTGAATAATTTGGCAGAGATTGATAAAATCGGCTCGACCATTGCGGATAACATAAAGACGGAGTTACGAAAAATTAGATAATTGATTGAATTAATAATTCCAGCAATATTCTCTTGCATTGTAGCATTTTTTGTAGTGTTTACAATGACTCCTCCTCTAATTAAATTCCTTGAAAAAAGAAATCTTACAGTCAAAGATGTGAATAAAAAAGAAGATGTAATGATTGCACGACCTGGTGGTATATCTATTATTGCAGGAATTGTTGCATCCGAACTTGTACTTTATGCATTTTTACAATTAAATGAAATTCTTGCAATAACTATTACCACATTTACAGCTTTTCTAATAGGATATGTTGATGATAGAAGAGTTATGGGTGGTTGGTTTAAACCTCTAGCACTTGCATTTGCAGCAATCCCAATCATTGTATTTGGTGTATATGGATCAGACCTTGCTTTTCCTATATTTGGTACGGTTCAAATTCCAGTAATGTATGTTGGCTTGATAATTTTCATGATTTCGATTACTGGAAACACAATTAATTCAATTGATGTTCTAAATGGTGTTGCTAGTGGCTTTATGGTAATTGCAAGTTTTTCATTATCTGTATGTTTATTTATTATGCAAAATTATGAGGTTGCAATTATTAGTTTGCCATTAGGATTCGTTTCCTTGGCATTTTATAAATATCATAAAATTCCAAGTAAAATCTTTCCTGGAGATTCTGGTGCGTTAACTCTTGGTGCAATGTATGGTGCAATTGCTATCGTGGGTGGCGTTGAAATTATTGCTGCTGTGGCATTATTACCAGCAGTTATCAACTCATTTTTGTTTCTCTCAAGCGTTAAACAAATAGTGGAACACAGGCAAATCAAAGGAATTCCTGTAGATCATACTGATGATTTTAAACTCAAAGCAACTAATGACAAAACTGCACCTATTACTTTGGTAAGATTGATTCTTGCTGGAGGTCCCCTTACTGAAAAACAGGTTGGATTTGCAATCTTCAAACTTACAATTTTTTCAGGAATCTTGGCCATAATTACAACTTTTCTAATGGGGATAAATTCATGAAATCTGGTTTATATGGATTCTTGCTTGCCATGTGGGTTTTGATTCTATTTGGAGGTGGAATTCTTGTTACAGTTTTAGGGCCATTCTCAATTTCTGGATTTGGTCCATCTGACATGTTAATTACATCAATGATTAAAGCTATAATTGCGATAATTCTTGTTATAGTTTGGATTTTAATTTTATCAAAACTGAAAAACTGGATTTTTCAAAAAGAGATTAACTCTTAACTTTCTTTCCACGCTCTTTGTTTCTTATCGTATTCTTCTCTACTGTACCTTATGGTAGCTGGAGAACCAATTACCACGGAATTTTCAGGAACATCTCTTGTTACAACAGCCCCCATCGCAACAACGCTATTTTTTCCTATAGTAACTCCTGCATTGATTACCACACGTGCATTAATTATTGCATTGTCTTCAATGGTAACTCCTATCATTTTATCACACATAGGATAAGGATCATTTGTAAGAACTACTGCTGGACCAATGAAAACATTCTTTCCAATTCTAGATAAAGGTGGAATGTATGCTTGACCCTCTATCTTTGTATTTTCACCAATCCTTACATCATAATCAATGTGCGCAAGAGATCCTATCTTGACATTATCTCCAATTTCTACATTGTCACCAACATATGAAAAATGCCAAATCTTAACATTTTCACCAATCTTTGCTTTATCTGAAATAAAATTCGTAACCATTATCTTACAAATGCCATGGATTTCCCTGCGTAATAATTTTCTTAGGTAATGCCTCTTTGTAATTTTTCAGAAAATCTATCTCTTGTTTTTTGTTCCTTAATTCATCTGGGAGCATTATTGGAATCCCTTCTATGATTGGATAAAATCTTGAACATTTTTCACAAAATAGTGCCCCTTCAGATATTACATTGTTTTTTTCCTTAATCTCAAATAATTCTAAAGGGTGGTTTTTATCAATTGGACATGCCAAAATATCCATCATTGTTTTATTCATTTTAAATCCAGATAGATTGGAACTCCCTTTAAACTAGATAAAAGTGCTGCTTCAGCTATTTTTGTTACGTTAACTGCTTCTTGTGATTTAACAATGTGCTCTTTCTTACCCTCAATAGCTCCAAGAAAATTTTTAATTTCTAATAGTAACGGCTCTTGCTTTTCATTTTGAATAATTTGATTTTCATCATCTTTTTCCACAATAATTTCTTGAGTGATAAAATCTGATGAAATAATTGCATCCGTGCATACTGCATTAAATCTTCTGACTTTTTTTGGTGTAATCCAATTTGATGAAATAATTGCAACCTTGTCATCTTTATATCCTAACATAATGCTTGCAAAATCTTCATGTTCATGTCTTATTTTGCCTGCCCTTGCAAATATTACATGAGGCATGTCATCAAACAACCAATTGGCAGTATCAATATCATGAACTGATGTATCGTAAATTATTCCAACATCTTTGGATTGAAGCGGCATTCTATTTTCACGATGAAATTCTAACATTACCAAATCCCCGAATTTCTTCTCTTTAACAAATTTTTTTACTATATCTACAGCTGGATTAAATCTCTCTATGTATCCACATGTAAGAATTACTTTATTTTTTTCTGCAAGTTTAACAAGTATTTCACCATCCTCCGATTTGTAAGTCATTGGTTTTTCCACAAACACATGTTTTTTTGCCTCTAGCAATTTTTTTGTAATCTCAGTGTGAGTTAATGTTGGAGTCACTACAAATGCTGCATCAAATTCTTCAGAATTTAATAACATCTCTAAAGATTCATAATAATTTACAGAATATTTTTCTCCATACTCTGTGCCTTTTTGAATATCTGTATCACATATTGCTGAAAGTACGCCTAATTGAGATAAAATTCTTGCGTGGTTTTTACCCCATCCGCCAGTACCAATCTGAACAATTTTCATCTAGTATACTTCCGTTAGCCAATAGGAATAATCTGCATTTTTGTTCATAACAATATCTGTGTATTCTTGCATCATTTTCTTTGTGATGTCACCTGGCTTGCCGTTGCTAATTTTTTTTGAATCCATTGAAGTGATAGGTGTAATTTCAGCTGCTGTACCTGTAAGAAAAATCTCCTCTGAAATGATTAGCTCACTTCTTGTAATTTCTCTTTCTACAACATCAATATCCAAATCTTTTGCAATTTTTATTACCGCATCTCGAGTAATTCCTTCAAGAGCAGATGATGATGGTGGTGGTGTGACCAGTTGTCCTTCTCTTACAATAAAGATATTTTCTCCTGGTGCTTCACTTACATTTCCATTATAATCAAGCAAAATGGCCTCATCATAACCATTTCTTTTTGCTTCTTGAGTTGCTATGATTGAATTGAGATAATTCCCTCCCATTTTTGCTTGTGGTGGTGTAGAATTATCTGAAAATTTTCTCCAAGACACAACTCCTGCTTTTATTCCATTTTTGTTAAATAAATCTCCAAAAGGAAATGTAAAAATTGCAACATTTGTTGGTGCCTTTTCAGTCACATGTAGGTTTATTCCATAATCCCCTACAAAATAAAATGGTCTTATATAACATGATTTTTTTATTTTATTTTTCCTACAAATTCCTATGATGGCATCTGTGATTTCTCTGTCTGAAAAATTAAGTGAAATGTTGTAGAATTGCCCTGATCTTCTAAATCGTTTAACGTGTTCATCCAGCCTAAATATGTAAAGGTTTTTTCCATTCCAATATGCTCTAATCCCTTCAAAGATTGATGTTCCGT
>JAOUNB010000028.1 GCA_029881195.1 Candidatus Nitrosopumilus sp. | reverse complement strand
GATATAACATCAAGGCATGTAAATGCATATTATTCCAGTATCGTAAAGGGTTTAACTGCCAAGGTATTCAGGACATACTTGGCTACAACAGTTGTCAAAAACTATCTTCTAGAACATGACAACATGAAAGGAAAGACGCTAAATGAGAAACTATATCATGCAAAATTGGCAAATCTGGAGGCAGCCATGATGTGTAATCATAAAAGAACAATCCCAAAAACATTTGAACAATCATTAGAAAAGAAACGAGATACTCTCAAAAAGATAGAAAAAGAAGAATCCTGGAAGAAGACCGAAGAGACACTAAAAAAAGTCGAATCATCACAACCAAAGATAGATGCTCAAAAGAAAAGCAAGGAAAAAAGAATTAAAACCATAAACGAACAAATCAAAAAACAAAAGAAAAAACACAAAGAAAGGTTGCAGAAATTAAAGCTACAAATTGACTTGTCTGAGAAAACCAAAGATTACAACATTGGAACATCATTGAGAAATTACATTGATCCTCGCATATTCAAAGCATGGACTGATGAGGTAGGTGCGGAATGGGAGAAATTATACACGGCAGCATTACAAAAGAAATTCCTCTGGGTCAAAGATGAAAATGTAAAGTGGAATGATTTAAAGTAAAAATATGATCTGATAATTAATTGCATTTATTTTAGAATCATTTAATTTCCCAAATTTTTAGACATCCAGTATGCCGGGGTAGCTCAGCCTGGTTAGAGTGCCAGTTCGCTTGGTAATCTCTAACGGTTCTCCAACTAAGGCAACACTCATAATCTGGAGGTCGCGAGTTCGAAACTCGCCCCCGGCACACAAAATTTCATCAAAATGGACTCAAAACTATGCAGAACTAGGCAATTCTCAAGTACATAAAACAGTTTAAGCAACAATTAGATGAAATTCTAGATTTAATTAGAAAAAACAGTAAAAAATTCTTTTGCATCATTTTTTGACAAGTCTTTGTTTTTTGTAACACAATAATTTGTAGTAAACGTACACTTTGGGCATCCACCCCATTTATCACCATTTTTGATTGATTTTTTTTGTTTGGAGTCTACAGGACAATCACAGTCATGAAGCAAGGAACAACAAGTATTGAGAATTTTTTCAAAATCATCATAGATTATTTTACTGCATCCATTAAATCCATCTGAAGAATTATCATAAAGATGGATTATTCCATTTTCATAATACGCATCAATGTCATTTGACTCGGATTTTGTGATAATTTTTGCAGCATTGACAAACACATGTACAATAGTATGAATTCTAGAATCTGCAGCTATCTGGCTTTTTGATTCAAGGTTGGATTTTAAAACAAATTCTGGAGGCATTATGATACTTATTGAGGAATGTTTTGATTTCCAGTTAAAATTCCTCCAGGATGAAATACTTGCTCCATTGTGAGTTTCAAAGTTTTCTGATGACTCGTTATAATTTCCTTTAACATACCCCGTAATGGTTCTACTAAGCTCAATTACACCATAACGCAACATGAGTTTTTTAGATTTTATAATAATTTCTCGATGTATGGCATTTCTTTCAGATGTCTGAAGAATAGATGTCCTAACAATAGGGATGGTTCTTTTTTGTTTTTCATACGATCTCTTCAAATATGCTCTTGCACCATTTTGTGATTTTATCAGGGAGGTAACCTCATAGTTTTGTTTGTTAAAGTGATAAATTGCATTTTGATGCAGTTGGTAATACCCTACAGGTACACTGCGCGTTCCAATTTTTTTAGAATTGTAGTATATGGAAATCTCACCTGATGTTCCTCGTAAATTGATGCTATTTGCAAAATCAAAGAATTGCGATTTATCAGATTCAGTTGCAGCTTCCTTTTCAATTTGAATTGATTCTGTGTGTTTGTCTGAAATAATCGGGTTTTTCTTATTTATTGGTATAACATGATCTTGAGAGAGATAATCGTCAATGTGGCGTGCAAAGTAGTGACAAGCAGCGTCATCAGGATCAAATACGCATATGGCATAAGATTTTTGCCCCATACGACCAGCTCGCCCGATTCTCTGCACAAAAGAATCATACTCATTTTTGAATGCAGATATAACCACATCCACATGACCAATATCTATTCCTAGTTCCAATGTAGGTGTGCAAGATAATGCATCTAATTCCCCTGCTTTCATCTGAGACTCGTAAAGTTTCCTGTTATTTTGATCCAGACCACCTCGATGTATCTGAATTCGAATACCATCATTTGCTTCTTCGACGTTTGATGCAAGAAATTCTGAATCATTATGGGAATTGCTAAAGATTAACTGTGTGGATTTATTTTTGTAGCAAATTGATGCAAGTGTTTCCATAGTAGTTCGTTGTCCATATCTTCTTGGCATAATGAAAAACATGTGCATGTTATGCTTTCGTCTAATCTTGCTTTTGATATATGAAAATGATTCTTGAGGCAAATCAAACATGTTTGAAAAAAATTCTTTAGAATTATCTAGTGTAGCTGAAGAGCCAATGAACTGAATTTCTCCCATGTATCGTTTCATTCTATTTAATACATGATAGACATTTGATCCATGAAAGCTGGTGTAAGAGTGAGCCTCATCCATAACAATGATTTTTGCATTTTTAAATAATTGATTCCATTTTTTGTCTTGTAATATTAGATGATAATTAATAAAATCAAAATTTGTTGCAATAATAAGTGATTTTTTAGTGACATCAGAAATTATCATATCTTTGTATTCAGAACTTTGGCCACCATGAATTGAAAAAACACCAACTGTATTTTTCAATCCACATTTTTCAATTAGATGAGATATCTTTGATACTTGATCATCAACTAGTGCGTTAAGCGGATACACAAGTAATGCAAAAACTCCTGGCTGTTCTTCTTGAGAGATCTTTTGCAATATTGGAATACAAAAGGCCTCAGTCTTTCCAGAGCCAGTCGGTGCAGAAATTATTGAGTCATTCCCCTTTAGGATTGAGCGAATTGACTCTTCTTGAAATGGAAGTAATCCTGAAAAGCCATATTTTTCAATTCCTTGTAAAATATTTTCAGACAAGACATCTTTTAGACTATCAATTGGAATCTTTTCAGGTTCTGGCGAGCACATATTCTCATAATGAATTATCCCCAAGGATTCTTCTTTGTGACCTTTAATTATCTCACGAATTATACCATCATTATCAATTAGAGATTTTGGAATTTTATCAATATCAAATAAAATTTCTGCAGGTATGAGGATTTTTGGTTCAGATTTACTCTCTTTTTGTTTTCTGTATTTTTTTATTTCATCAGGATAATATGGTTCAGATTCTGTAGGAACATCACATCTGTGTGGCTCATCAGTTCGTGAGTCAATTGGAATAAATTTACCACTGTCGGATTTGAATTCATCATCCCAATAGATTTGAGCACCACACCCTTTAGAGCAAGATTTTGTGTTACCAGAATAATTTATTCCATAAGTTGGTCTTCTTGAGATTACTTTTTCGGGATTGCATTTTGGACATACCCATGGACCGCCAACATCTTCAAAATTTTGTGAGAGTTTGGTATCACAATTAGAACAAAATTTCATTAATATATTTTTAAAATATCTACCATTAATGAATATACGATAAATTTGTTATTTACATCAGATCAATTTTCATTTAATAATTTTTTGAGAAATTGTTTCAACAAATTTTTAAAATAGCATTCCAGTAAAAAAGAAGTCTTGATTTCGTATTGGATTTAGTTACAGATAACTAGTTGGAATAAGAATCATATAAATAAAAAGAATTTTGTTCATGAAATATTTTTTTCATCAAGACCACAATTGATACATCGTCTAGTGTCAAGAATCAAGAAATATGCAAAATTATGAATAAAACCTTTCTTGCAATCCACAAAAAAAATAGTAATTTGTACAAGGATTAAGTATCGTGTGAAAATTAGTATCTATCCAGAGTTGATTTTTTTTGTTTTTTCAAAAATAATTATGAATTGCTAGCCTTCAATCCCTTGTATCTATTTCTTATAGTAACTTCTGTCACGCCAGCAGCTTCTGCAATGTCTCTTTGAGTTACAGATGCACCATTATGTACACATGACAAGTATAATGCAGATGCTGCAAGACCCATTGGATCTTTTCCAGCTGATTCTTCACGTTCTTGAGCCTCTTTGAGTACCTTAATTGCAAATCGTTTTGTTTTTTCTGTGATATCAAGTTTACTTGAAATTCTTGCAATACATTGAACTGAATCAACAACGGGCATTTTTAGTTCTAATTCATAATGTAATAATCTATAACACCTTGCAATATCTTTTCGTTTTACATTTGCAGCATCTGCAACATCTTTTAATGTTCTAGGGGTAGCAGTATCTCGACATGCCGCATACAGAGAAGCAGCTATCATTGCAGAAATAGATCTACCACGGACAAGTTTTTTCTCCAATGCTTTTCGGTAAATATAAGCGGCTTTTTCAAGAACGTTTGCAGAAATTGCAATCTTGTCTTTTAATCTAGTTAATTCACCAAGAGCTTGTCTCAAGTTTCTATCAACAGGTTCATGAACTTGACTTCGGTTATCCCAAGTTCTAAGACGTTCAATAGTACTCTTCATTGATGTAGAAAGTGGCTTTCCTGAAGCATCCTTGTTTAAGGGATTGATAACAGTAGATAATCCCATATCATGCATTAGAAGTGATGAGGGAGCACCAGTTCTTGCAGGATCTGCACCTCCATCTTTTTGAAACGATCTCCATTCAGGGCCAGATTCTTGGGTTTTTTCAGAGACAACATATCCACACTTGGAGCAAAATTGTTCACCAGTAGTATCGTCAGTTAGCATTGAATTTTTTCCACATCGCATACAGCTAGAGTTTTGATTTGAATTTACCAAATAATTTCACCTCTTTTTTCACTAATGTGAATCATGTAAAGTTACCATTTCTCGCTAATTTAAACCGACTATGATTGATATTTCTAAGAATAATATTCCTTAACCCCCTTTTCTGTGGGAAGTAACTCAGTTTTCATACCAAATAATCCTTGTTTTTGACGTACTTTTAGCATTCCATTATTTTCTAAATCTTCCAAGATGGATTCAAGTTCTCGGTTTTCAACTCCAGTATTTTTTTGAATGGTTTCAAAGTATTTTGTTCCTCTGTTTAATTCTCCTAAAACTAGCATTGATTTTGTTTGAGGTTTAGATGGTTCGGTTTTAGGTTCAAAATTCCCTGTTGAAGGTTGAGTATCATTATCAAAACCTGGAGAATATTGTCTCTCTTTGATGGTTTGAGAGGATTTAATGCCGATTCCTCTTTTGGCCAATATTCGAGGAATTATTCTTGCTAATGGAATTGCCAAAAAGATTACCAAATAAATCCATGAAAAATTAGGGTCTGCCATTAATTGTAGTAAAATTAGATGTCTTAAATTTGTTGAGTGGCTATTGCTCTAATGCCAAAACAGAATTAGGAAATATGATTAGTATAATAGTAGCTATAGAATACAACAACTATTGTCAAGATACCAATCACCTAAAGTAAATGTGAATATGAGTGCAGCAAAGGGTGTTGCAGTAGCAATTGTTCTTCTTATAATTATTGGAGTAGTGGCAACAGCTTCTGTAAAAATTGTGGATTCTGGCCATAGAGGAGTTCTTTTACATTGGAGTGCAGTTGATCTGACACAGCCTCCACTTGAAGAAGGATTACATTTTGTTGTTCCATTTCAAGATGAAGTTGTCAATATTGAGGTTCGTACATTAAAGTATGCAAGTGATGCTCGTAGTGCATCAAGAGACCTACAAACTGTAGAAACAACTGTAACTGTAAACTATCATCCAGAAAAAGAGGCAGTACATAGACTATACAAGAATTTGGGCCTAGATTATGAAAATAGAGTCATTCAACCGGCAATTGAAGAAACAGTAAAACAAGTTACTGCAAAGTATAATGCAGAAGAATTAATTACAAAAAGACCTCTGGTTAAACAGGATATTGAAGTTGCAATTACTGAAAGATTAAATCAATTTGAAGTAGTTACAGAGGTAATTTCAATTACAGATTTTGAATTTTCACCATTATTTGCTCAAGCAATTGAATCTAAAGTAGAGGCAGAACAGAATGCACTAAGGGCAGAAAATGACTTGAGAAGAATTGAAGTTGAGGCCAGACAAACTGAGGCAAATGCCGTAGGTTTAGCAAATGCAAACATTGCTGAAGCCAAAGGTGAGGCAGAGGCAATAGCAATAATCAATAAAGCTTTAGCTGAGAATCCAAACTATTTGGATTGGCTAAAGACACAAGCATGGGACGGAAAACTACCACTCGTAGTTGGTGAAGGTGGAACTCCATTTATTCAAATTCCAGTTAAACCCTAAGTATTTAAAAAATTATTCTTTGTTTTTTGATTTATCTCTTATTGCATCATACATTGCAAGAAATTGTTCGGGTTCATTTTGTCTATAATTTTTTTCAAGGGTTTGAATTTCTTTACGAGAGAGGGATTCTCCTTTGTTATGATAGTATTCTTTAATTATTTGAGACGGAGTTTTTTTAATATTATATTTTAGGAGTGTTTGACTCACAGATCTTTTACAATACAAATCATAAATCAGAAATCGATAAACAAGATATCCTGACAGCCCTACAATTGCAACGATGATTACAGGAATTATGATAATTGATGCCATGTATTATGATACATGATTTTAGTATTTCATTGTTGTTCTTTTTTATAGAATATTGCTAGTAAATTGTATTCTAAAGAATACCCATTTTGTGTATTTTTTTTAATTTTACAAGTAGAAATCCTACCAAAATGACCTAACCTCATATGGCAGCCAAGAAAAAAGCAGCAGCTAAAACAACAAAAGCTAAAACAACAAAAGCAAAGGCTTCAAAAAAGAAATAATCTTTTGAAACCTTATTTTTTATTTATTATTATATCAATTACTATCAAGGTAGATATTCCAACTTTGCTTTAAGAACCACGCACACTAACCTGATTTCCAACAGAATGGTGAATTCCAACAATTAATTCTGAATGAGTGGTAATTATCATCAAAGTTTCGCAGGAAAGACATAGAACTGATGGAACATAGTCAGCATTTGCTTCAGACGGGCCAATGGTAGCCAAAACAGCATCATCTTTGATCTCCAATCCATTACAACTCACACATTGAGAAGGTTTACTTGATACACGCTTTATTTTATTGACAAAGTAAAGAACCACGACAGAAAAACTATCCCATAGTGATTCTTAAATTGTCTGGTTTTTCTTTTGCCAAATTTTTAATTAGGAATTATCATATAGTTTCTTTAAGGATAAAAAATAAAACAATACAGCATGCAATCAAATGATAAAATTTTGATAATTGTGGCTTTGATAGGCGGGATGATCGCATTGGTTATAATTGTAGGATTTATTGGGCAAGGAAATGTCAGACATGTAGCAATTTTCTGGCCAGAAAAGGTAGAGCACACTGTGATCTTCGAAGACATTGATGGAAAAACACAGATTAGAGCTATAAAGGGGGTAGCAGGAGATGTCAACCCTACATTACTTTCACGTACGTCATTTGCATATGTACTGACTGTAATTAATAATGGAACGATAAATCATAGACTTTACATCGAGGGTTTTAATGTTCAGACAGACTTGCTAGAACCAGGGCAACAAGACATAATCACAATTTACCCTGATAAAGAAGGAGAATTCGCATACTATGACAAAAGACAAGATCTAACCCCACTAGGTAAGATAAAAATTGTCACAGTGGTTGCTAGTGATGAATTTCAGGGAATTTGGAAAGACTTGATTTAAGAAGTGGATTTATTTGCAATTATCAAATCGACTCTATAGTTTAGAGTAGCACGCGGATTTAGTTTTAAATTCCATGGTATGTAAGAGGGGTTTTTTGTTTTGGGAAAAATTTTGAATCCAAATTTCTCCAAATTAGTGCGTAATTGTTGCTCGTCTAAGGGTTTTCTAACAGAATTTGCACCTCTATCAAAATCATATGGATCAGAGATTACAAAAAAGCCTGAAGAGATTTGTTTTGATACATGTTTTAATAATTCTAAAGGTTCTATCAATTCTAAAATATTTAGTGCAATTACAAGATCAAATTGCAACTTTGCAAATACAGGAGACAACGAATCAGCTAAAACATAATCAAGATTATCTTTGTAAGACTTTTTGGCAAATCTTAATGCACTAAATGACTTGTCAATTCCAAAAACCATTTTACTAGAATCAGCAAGAAACAAAGTCATAATTCCAATGGAACAGCCATGTTCCAATACAAGGTTAGATTTTGGTAAGGATTCCAGACTATTTTTTATTAAAGAATAAAATTTTGAATGCCTACTGTTTTGATATATTTTTGACCATCTTTCTTCAAGAAAAGTTCTATCATCAATAAAAACAACTTTTGACAAGGATGATTTCAAAAAACTTTTCATTTTTTCGGTGATTGCTGATTGATAGAGTCTACCACTCAAAGTCTTCCTATTGGAGAGATAATTGGAGAAATCATCCCACATAATGGGAATTTTTTCAATAATTGGAAATACTAGTTTACATTTTTTGCATTCTAGAATTCCTTCCACAATTTCATTTTCAATTTTAAATGCATCTAGTTCTAGTTTAGAATGACATTTAACACATCTTAGGAATCCAGTGGTAGATTCTAACATTTCTATTAGATCAGATAATTATAACTAATAATTTCTTTTGATGTAAAAATCAAGATAATGTTAAATGTAGTAATTTTTGATTTTATGCAAATTGGGAGAATTTGAAGAATTTGCTGAGGCCCTATTTGGTCAATTATCAGTTGAAATTAATGAAGAAAAAGACATCATACATCTTGCAATTAAAGCCAAAGAAGACATTGCAGGAAAGGTACAATTCAGAGAATTAGAAGAGATTGCAAAAGAGATACTACCTGTTTTCAAAGAAAAAATAGAAGAATTTATTGGAATCGAAATTTCAAATGATCTTCAGTTAAAATTTCTAGAATTAGAAGATTTGAAGAGACTGAAAGGAGACAAGGTATTTGCAGATTCGAAATCAAAAGAATTTGTTATAAAATTATTCAACGCCGTTGCAAAAGAAAATCTAAAAAATATTGCAGAACTTATGAAAGAAAATACTGCAAAATATTTGGTATATTCAACATACGCAATTCAATATATTTCTAAAATTACAACAACATATGGAGATTATCTTGATTCAGTAATTTATCTAAACAAATTCATTTTGTCAAGATATCCACAAATAATTCTCCACAAACAAGGAGAGCCATACGAATCAAAATTTGAAAATGTGAATTCAGGTTATCTTGGCGCAGTAAAGATGACTGTACTTGAAGAATTGATTCATTCTATACAGGGAAATTTACACGAAATAAACAAGAATGCTGCAATGGAGGTAAACAGAATAAACGAAGAACTAGCAGAAATTATTTTGTCATTAGATAATGAAACTGTAAACAAACTTTCAGAATATTGTCAACTACAAGCGGTTCCAGATGATTTTCCATTTGCAAAAAAAGCAAATCTATTTTTCTTTTTGAATCCAGATCATTTCTTAATTGAGCAAATTGGACCAGATGTAATGACATTCACACATGTAGAAATTGATCCAAAGATTGGAGAGTCAATTCCGCAACTACTAGGCATTTACAAGAGATGGTTAGTTCCAATTCAGCAGCATCATGCGGCATTTACTGCAATGGAAGGAATGGCAGGATTTGCAATTGAGAATATTCTAAAAGAAGATCAAGACTTTCAGAATTATCTCACGACGTTTATGGGAACGGATTTTTCATCATACCAAGTAAGAAAGAGCATGGGAAAGGAGTTTACCAAAGTAATTTATGAAAAATTAGGCAAGGAAACCTTCAAAAAAATGATAGAAATTCCTCCAAACACAAGAGAGTTAAAAGATCCTCAATTATACCTGAAAAAACTGAGTTAGTACTGTTGGAAGAAAAATTTGATCCATTAGTTGCAGAATGGTTTGCATTTGTAAAAAATCCAAATTTTAACTTGGTAGAAAAATGTCTAAAATTTGCTCAGATTCTAGAATATCCTGATCTAAATGTAGATGATTATATCAAAAAAATTAGTAAAATAGGAATGTCGCTTAAAGAGTCAATTAATGATGTTAAAAATCCAACATATCTAATTTCAATGTTGAACGAACATCTCTTTGAAAACATAGGATTTAGTGGAGATGATGATGACTACTATAATCCAAAAAACAACTTTCTAAATGAAGTGATAGATAAAAAATTAGGGATTCCAATTACATTATCAATTCTTTATGTAGAAGTTGCAAAGTTTGTAGGATTGGATCTTAAAATAGTAGGGTTTCCAGGACACATACTTGTAAAATACAATGAAGAAATGATTTTAGATCCCTTCTATGACGGACGTCTTGTAGACATTGACGACTTGCAAGAAATTTTGGATGTTAATTTTGGAGGAGAGTTAGAATTTCAACCAGAATATCTTGACGAGGTAAAACCAGAACAAATTCTTGTTAGAATTGCTCGTAATTTAAAAAATTCCTATGTACAATCATTTGTTTATGATAAAGCATTGCGATGTGTTAACATGGTTTTAGCATTAGAACCTGAATCCCCCGAAGACATTAGAGATAAAGGGATTTTGGAAGAAAGGTTGTTAAACTCAGAATCTGCGTTGAGATATTTGAACAAATATTTGGAAATCCATCCAAATGCAGAAGACGTAGATTTTATTTTAGAATTGATTAGAAGTATAAAATCAAAAAATTAATCAATGATAGAATCTACATCATTGCCTTTCTTAATCATGGATATTTCATGACGAGCAATTTTATTTCGCAGTGCTTTTTTGACAATATCTACTTCACTTCTAAGTAATGCAATTTCATCTTCAAGTTTTGCAACTCGCTCATAAATGGTTTCAGCTTCTGAACTCATAATTATCTATCAAAAAAAAATTGTCTTAAAAAGTTATGGGTAAATATTTTGATGGAGAGGTTAGCTTTTTGAACTATAATTCAAATTCTTGGCGGCATTTTTCACATTTCCCTCTCTCTTGTCCAGGGGGACCCAGAAGGAATACTTTGCCAATTGTTTTACAGACAGGACACATTCCAGTAGTAGCATTTTTTGGACCAGTACGAATAATTTTTTGTGTTTTTCTTCGTCCCATTGAAAAAACTTCCTAAATCGGCCTATTAAGTTTTAATGGCGCGGGGAGGGGGATTTGAACCCCCGTGTCCTTGCGGACATAGGATTAGCAATCCTACGCCCTACCAGGCTAGGCGACCCCCGCACAAAGATGCGTAGATTTAATCTGTAAATAAGTCAAACTTTGTTTGGAATTATTTAGAACATTACCATGCATATAGGGGTATTTCATGTAATGAGTATGATTCGTGGAGCTCCAAAATACATCATGATTGCATTTTTTGCATTAGGTGCATTGTTTGTTGGATTTTCATTCTGGGCACTATATCTTACTGATATTCCACAAGAACAATTTCTAGAAGATCCTAGATTTGAAGAGGAGTATGTACAATATTATCAATGGAACATCCTATTTGGAAGTGGATTAATAGGGATTGGTTGGATCTTTGCATTACTAGGACGTAAAATGTCACGTAGGTAATTTTCATTAATTTAAAAACAATGATAGAGTCAAATTCTTTCCGGAGAAATTAGAATTCATTCATCATATTCTGTATGATCACATTTTGTACAATAGTATTCAGTAGACATGTTTGTTTGTTCATTACCTCGTCTTTTTTCTTGTGAATTTTTTATGTTCATTTGAATATCACATTTTTTACAAATTCTCATTGTAAATAATGCCTCCTTATTTTACAATCATTACTGGACATTTGGAAAAACTCTGGTAAATTAAGTATTAAATCATATCCATAAAAAATGTGTAGAATTATTCAAGTGTAAGGTAGAATTAAATAATAAACACCTCAAAATCATATTCAGTTTTGAGTAAAAAAGCAGCAGTGATGAAAGGAGATGGTATTGGTCCTGAGGTAGTAGAGTCGATGCTCAAAGTTTTGAAAGAATGCAATGTCCAATCAGAAATCATTCTCTGTGAAGCAGGTTCTGAACAGTGGGATAAAAACGGAAGAAAAGACAAATCATACATTCCTGATGAAACAATAAAAATTTTAGAGGAATCTGACGCATGTTTTAAAGGACCAACTACAACAATACCAGTTCCAGGAGCTCCAAGAAGTGTAGCAGTTACTCTGCGTCAAAAATTTGAATTATATTCCAATATCAGACCAACTAAAACTTATGACAGGTTAACCCCCAATAGGAAATTAGATTGTGTTTGTTTTAGAGAAGCAACTGAAGGGTTGTACACAGGTATTGAAGCAAAAATTACAGATGATGCGGCAATTGCAATTCGAAAGATTACAAGACAGGGTTGTGACAGATTTTTAAATTCTGCAATGAAATGGGCCAAACAATACAATATGAAAAAAATGGTAGCGATTACCAAAAGAAATATTCTAAAAGAGACTGATGGAATCTTTTGGAATTCTGCCCAAAAGGCAGTTGAAGGAACAGATGTAGAATTATCAGAGATTTACATTGATAATATGGCACAGCAGATGGTGGTATCTCCAGAACAGTTTAACGGTGCAGTCCTTGTGAGCACTAATTTGTTTATGGACATAATTTCGGAGTTAGCCTCCGGATTGGTAGGATCTATTGGATTAATTTATTCTGCAAACATGGGAGATAATTTTGCAATGTTTGAAGCAGCACATGGAAGTGCACCACAATTTGCAGGACAGAACAGAGTAAATCCCACTGCAACTGTTCTATCAGGAGCTTGGATGGCAGAATATCTTGGTGAAAAAGAAATCAGAGATGCAATATTTGATGCAACTTACCAGGTAATTAATGAGGGAAAAACAGTAACATGGGACATTGGTGGTAATGCATCAACTACACAAATGACAGATGCAATTATCACATATGCAAAAGAAAGACTTAGAAAATAGTCAGGCAGTAGCCTCTACTAAAATTAATTCCTCAAAGAAAAGTTTCTTTTTTTCCATAATTCTTGTTTTCAAGCCTAATTTCTGAACATAGTCAATTAATTTTTCATAATTTGATAAAGAAGAAGTCACAAATACAAATTTCCCATTTTTTGCAATATTGTTAATTACAGAATCAAAAATTTTTTTTGGAATTTCAAATCCTTCTACTCCGCCATCTGTGGCAATATCTAATATTTCATCAGTTGCAAGATAAGGAAGATTGCACACAATAAAATCAAATTTCATCTTCAAGGCGTCAGAACCACTGCAGCAAACAAGGTTTTTTGTTTTGTAAGTTTGATTTTTTAAGACTTTATAATTAATGTCAGTTCCAACTACAAAACTAAAATTCTTAGAAAGTAGTTTTGTCAGATATCCGGAACCACTTCCAACATCTAAGGCAAAATGTCCTTTCTCATTTTCAATATTATTTACAATGAAAAAAGTATCCTCAGAGGGAGGATATTCTTCATTTTTCAAGAATTTGGTTTGCAAGATTAATTATTTCATCTCCAGAAAGATCATCTATTCTTTTATCTATTACACTTTCTTTATTGAATTGTTTTAAAATATTTTTGACAGTTTTCCTCCTATATGAGAAAATTTGGTTAATTATTTGAACTAAATCTTTTTTCATAGTATTTTTTTTAACTATTTGTAAAATCATAGAATCAACTTTTGGAGGAGGTGAAAAATTGTTTTTGTCGACATTTGAAATAATCTTAATTTCAAAGGCATGATCAGCTATTACACTTATTGCTTTACGTTTTTTAGATGATTTGGCAAGTAATTTCTCAGCAAATTCTTTCTGAACCATTATCACTCCATGCGAGAAAGAAGATTTGGCAAGCCATTCTATTGCTTCTCGACTCTTAGAGTACGGAAGATTTGAGACAAAAATTGAGAAAGAATCCATTATTTGAAAACCATCGCCCAATTTTAAAATTAAATTATCAATGTTTGTGAACAAGGATTTTGCATTTTCAATTAGTTGCTTGTCTACGTCAACTGAGATAACCTTGTTTGCTTTATCACATAGTAATGGAGTTAGGATGCCTAAACCAGTTCCCAATTCAAAAACAACATCATTTTTTGTAATTTTAGCCTCAGAAACAATGGATTTTGCTATTGAATTTGAGTTGAGAAAGTGTTGTCCGAATCGTTTTCGTTTTATCATCTCTTGACAAAGAGATTCATTCTGCTTTCACCAGTGATTTCATCAATGATTCGTTCTGAAATATGTTTGACCGGTTCTTTGAATCCAACTCTTTCTTGTAAATCAGCATAACTTTCAAATTTTTTCCTTTCTCGCTCTTCTAGCATTGTTTTCATGTAGGTTTTTCCAATTCCAGGAATTAGTTCAAGAGCATGAATTCTTGGTGTTAAGGGTTGTGCTTTGTTTAGATATTCTACGAATTTAGATTCATTATTAGTTACAATGTTTTCCACAACTGTTGGCAATTCACTTTGTGCAGACGATGAGGTTTTTTCATACTCCATTTTTCCTAAAACAGATAAAACTTTTGTTCTTCCATCTTTTCCAATGTAAATTTTCTCGCCTATTTCAAAAGTAGAGTTTGGGACTCCAAGAATTTCTAAAAGAGTAAGATGTTCTTCTCCGATTGCAGTAATAATTATTCCTTCTCGTCCTCGCACTGTAGATGATTTTCCTCTAGGATTAAAATCAAGGACATATGCATGTTCCTCGTATTTCCTAGGTGGGGAGTGTGCCCTATACAAATTAAAATTCTCCGGAAAACTTACGATTGCCCCTTGATTATCTTGAGCATTTTTTCTAGAGTTTCGGCAAGAATTAGTTTTTTCCAACCGAATGTAAATGAGCGTAGTTCAGCTAAACTTGTGGGCCTAATGTTGACAATTTCAACAGCTTCATCCTCAGTTAATTCACATTCTTTGATGAGTTGTTTTTTCATCTCTTTTGCATCCTTTGATTCAATTGACGCAAATTTTGAAACATAATCATAGGTCCATCGTTGAATTTGGTCCATATCTTCAGGATCAACTTTACCCAGGATTTCTTTAACTTCTGAAAGTGAAATGGCTTGTTTCTTTTGTACTTCTTCCATATTATACACCGAATGGTTTTATGTGATCCAATCTAGTGATTAAGGTTTTCGATTTTTCGCCTAATTTCACATCAAGTGTGATTGCGCGTCTACCAACATTTGTAATAACACCTACTTTACCGTGGTATCTTCTGTGTGGCAATCCTTTGTGCTGTCTAGGATCAATAATGACAAGTGCTTGTTGACCTTCTTGGTATTCACGTAACAAGAATGAGACTCCCCTAGGAGCCTTTTTCTTCATAACAGATCTAGATTTGTGCTTAAATCCATGTGAACGACCATGAGATTTCTTAGTTGCCATTTAGTGTAAAATCTCTGAAAGCCCTATTTTAAGACTTAGAACAGAGTTTAATGAAAATCAGCCAACAATATCAGTTCTGAGTTGCCCACAGGCAGCTGAGATCTCAGTTCCTTTTTCTACCCTGATGGTACAATTTATCCCTGCATTTGATAAAATTTGTTCAAATTTAAGGACTCTAGTTTTTGATGGTCGTCTAAAATCTCCTGCAGTAGGATTAATTGGAATCAGATTGACGTGAGAGCCATTACCTTTCAAAAGTCTAGATAGTTCTTGAGCAATCTCAGGAGAATCATTTATTCCTTCCATCAAAGCATATTCAAATGTCACTCTTCTTCCGGTTTTTTTGAAGTAATGCCTACCTGCTGCAATAATGTCTTCAACTGAGTTTGGTCCTGCAGTTGGAACAAGTTCTCTTCGTAATGTATTATTAGGTGAATGAAGTGAGATGGCAAGCCCAATCTGCAGGTTTTCTTCTGCAAGTTTATCGATTCCAGATACAATACCTATTGTGGAAATTGTTATGTGTCGTTGACCAAGCCCAAATCCTCTATCATGTGTTAAAATTCGTATGGCTCTAATCATCTCATCATAGTTTGCCATAGGTTCTCCCATTCCCATAAATACCAAATTTGTTACATGTTCTCCACGTTTTTCTAAAATTTCTGCAAAATGAATTACTTGGGATACAATATGTTCTGCGGCAAGATTGGTTTTGAAACCCATTTGTCCTGTGGCACAAAATACACACCCCATGGCACAACCAATCTGAGTAGAGACACAAATGGTTGATCGTGGATGGCCTCCAATTTTGGATGATGGGTATTGCATCAGAACCGTTTCTACTGCATTGTTATCATTTAGATTGAGTAAAAGTTTAGTTGTCTCCCCATCCTCACTTACAACTCTATGAGTTTCTTTTGCGGAGCCAATGGTGTATCCAGCTTCAGTAAGGTCTGCTCTTAATTTTTTTGGGAGTTGTGGTATGTCGTTGATATCTTTAGGGAATTTGTAATATAACGGAAGTAGAATTTGGTCTGCACGATATCGTGGATAACCCATACCGATCACTAATTGCTCCATCTCTTCTGGAAGTAATCTATAGAGATCAGTCATTATGTATTGACAGTCTCAAATGATATTATAATTTAATCAATAATGCTGAAAATAAAAACTCAAAGAGAAATGAAAAGAAAGAAGAAAATTTATTCTTCAATCGGTTCTGAATCTTTTGATTCATCACCTATAATAGATTCCACAACGACATCTACCTCAGGTGTTTCTACGGTAGTCTCTACCTCAGGTGTTTCTACGGTAGTCTCTACCTCAGGTGTTTCTACGGTAGTCTCTACCTCAGGTGTTTCTACGGTAGTCTCTACCTCAGGTGTTTCTA
>JAOUNB010000093.1 GCA_029881195.1 Candidatus Nitrosopumilus sp. | reverse complement strand
ATCAAAAGAAATGGCTGTAAACCCTTAAAATGGTAATTAATTGCTAGATTTTTGGGCCTATAGCTCAGCATGGATAGAGTGTTGGACTTCTAATCCAATGGTCAAGGGATCGAAGCCCTTTGGGCCCATTTAACAAAATTATTTATTCTAATTCAAATGTAATGTTTTGTGAAAGATATAGAATTCAAACTTGATTCAACTGAAATTCACCCAAATTCTCAAATCAAAGGAACTATTTTGGTTTCGTATCCTGGAAGATATGATGGAGTGGTGATTAACACTCAGATTTTAGATTCAAACGAGCATATTGTATACAAATCATACAATGGAAAAAACATATCACAGAATGTTTCAAGATTATTCATCAACAAAGATATGATGCCAGGAAACAGAGCAGAATTTACTGCATTGATTAAATTTGATCCAAAACAAGTGCATGAAGTAAAATTCAGAGCATCAATTATTGAGCAACACAAAGAAATCGAAAGTCAAATAATATTTGCAAAGTATTCTAACTAGAATCTACTCTTTTCTACAGTTATAGAGCCAGTCATCCATGGATGTGGTTGACAGTGATAATGAACTTCCTGAGGTTCAGTAAATAGAAATTCATAAGAATCACCAGGTTTGAGAACGCCAGTAGAACCAAAATCGCCACTATAACCATCAGAATGTCTGTGATCAGGAGTTACCGTATGCGCAGTATCATCATTGTTTTGCCAAACCACGAGGTTAGTGAATTCCAACGTAGCAACTGCTTTGTTTGGAACATAGTTTTCATTGCCTTCAATCACGGCACCTGGAACAATTTCAATTAGAAGAGTATCTGCAGGATGCAAGATATGATCAGAAACTGAAGGTTTTGCCAAAGATTCTGGCAGATAAAATGAGGTGTAAAATACAACTGATGCAGACATGCCAATTACAAGTGCAATTAGTCCAATGCCATAAGCATGACTCGATGTAGGAGCACTCATAATTTTTTTACGCCTCTCAAGTTCTTATAAAGTTTCTTTAGAGATTTTGAGATCATGGTTTTGGAAGATCCCCAGAACCTAGATTGTTATTACCGCCAACTCCCAAATCTGCTTGAGTTTTTGGTATTGGGACTTCATGTGCCAATCCTTTTGGTTCAGATTTTCCTTCAGGTAAAGAATCATCTTTTGAAAGTTTACTTTGTTCAACAGACGCATCAGGTTCTGCCAGCCTTGGTTTTTCTTCTTGTACAGGAACAGGTGCTGGTGGTGGCGCATTCTTTTGTTGACTTAATGCATATCTGTAGATATGGAAGAATGCTGCAAACACCAACAGGATGATTCCAATAAAGAATAATGAAATGTTCTTCATTCCAATTAATGCTGCATTGTAAGCTGCAATGTTGAGGAACACTTGGAATGCTAATAATGCAACTAGTAACCAGTTTATCCATTTTTCAGAGAGATTGATAGTTGCAACTTTCTTTGGACCAGTACTTTTTGCGAGTTTTGATTTTCTTTCAGCCTCATTTGCAAGTTTGATCATCATGTAAGTGAATCCAAATCCTAGTGGCACCATCAAAATCATTGTGGAGTAGAAGAATATCGGATCAATTACCAAACGCTCTACTAACGGAACTGAGATGTCTGGTGAGATGTAGAATCCCCAATAAGTTGTAACCATGATTTGAGCAAGACTGGTAATACCAAATGCGGTAATGATGGGTCTATCTCTCCATGAAAATTTCTTGTATCTATCTATGAAAGGTATTAACACTAATGATATAATGAATAATAATGGCCACAGCAACCCTGTAACAAACTTGTCATATTGAGTCCTCATGAATGCGTAGATTCCTGTAAGATACCATTCAGGAACGGTTACACCTGGCGGTACTGTGGGTTCAAACTTGAATCCCATATCAATTGGGAACACACCGCCAGTAATCAGAATTGCACCGCCTATTGCCATTACCATTGGCACATCAAATACCAAGAATCTTGGGAAGTGAACGGCCATAAGTCCCAACATTACAATTGGCAATAAGAATACGTGTTGAGCATAAAACCTCAATACAAAGTCTGAGAACCCACTACCTAACGCCGCATCACGAATTGTAGGCCCTACTACAGGAATAGATGTGGTCAGAGATGCTGCAATACTAATTGCAAGTTCTGCTCTTTCACTAAAGATAACATCATATCCAGTAAATGCTTCAAGAATTGTAACAACGCCGAGAATAACTCCTGTCATCCACAAGACTTCATTTCTAATTTTGTATCGTCCACTAAAGTATTGATAGTACATGTGAAGAACAGCTAAGAGTACCATTGCATTGGAACCATGATAGTGTATGTTTCTTATGTGAAAACCAAATGGGACTTCATCATTGATGAATTGAACACTGTCCCATGCCCTATCCAGTATTGGTTGATAGTAAAACATGAGCAGAGCTCCTGAAACTCCAAGAATAATAAACACAGTAAACGTTAGCATTCCCAAAAATCCAAACGGACTTACAAATCTTGCAGGGAATGAAAACTTGATTGCAGTAAAGATAGTCCTGTCTACGCCATCCCAAAGCCAGTAAAAGAAGCCAACAGCTCCAGTTCTTCGTTCAAGCGAAACGGCCATATCCAATTACTCCATTATCATTAGCATTAAACTTTGGTGGTAAAATAAATACAAATCCGTCAGAATCAATTTCTAATGATAGTTCTGGTAAAGTATTTGACGGTGCAGCTTGCACTGATGCCGGTCCAACAAAAGCTGTTCCCGAAACTGGATCGTACATGCTACCATGACAAGGACACTCACCCCTCTTTCTTCCATCATCGGGCCAATATTTCCATAAACACCAAAGATGCAAACAGATCATACTATAAGCTCGTATAGCAGATGTGTCTTTTTTTCCACCACCTAGTTCATCAGGAAGTCTAATGAATTGCCATTTACGAAATGCTTCTGCATCAAGTGCAGCATCACCAGTTGATGGATATGTGATTACCTCGGCATGGTTAATTGGATAAGTATTGATATTCGCTTGAGTGCCATCAGGTAAAATTACTGGAACTTTTTCAAGGGATGCCTGATTTGGATTTGGCATATAATTACCAAATGGAACAAACGGAGCAAACGCTAACCCTGTCCCTGCGGCACCCATCAACTTTAGAAAGTCTCTTCGGGATAATCCGCCAGACTTTTTTGTCCCAAGTTCTGACATTCAAGCTGACGTACTCGCCAAATTGCTTATAAACCTTGTTCAATTATTTGGAAGGTTTTTGTCTAATGATAAAGATAAACAGTATTCCGATCGCAACTCCAATGACTACACCAAATGCAATGCCTGTATTAAAAGAAGAATCTGACTCTAGAGATGAATTAGGCTTTTCCTCAATTGGAACTTTAATTTCAGAGATTTTTACAGGCAATGTTGCATTTTCTTTAGTATCAGAAATAATAGATTCAGGGTAGATTTTTTTATCATGAAGTATTTCAGATGAAATATTTGTAAATTTGGCTGCAAGTGTTATTGGTTCAGTTGTTGAATTTCCACCAAACAATGTCGAGTGAGCCAAAAGTGTGTAAGTACCTGTTTGATTAATTGGGACGTAAATAACAGTTGAAGTGTTATCTTTATTTTTTACAGGAAAAAATCCCCCACCTTGACTGAAAAGAGAATTGCCTAACCAATCAAGAGAAGGCCATTTCAGAAAATGACCAAATACACCTGAAGGAACATTGGTTTGTACTATTTTTCCGGAAGGATCCATTACAAATACTGCAAGATTTGTATCATCACTAGTCCAAGACAGTTCAATGGCTCCAGAAGTTATTGATTCATTTTGGATATCAAAATAATATTGTCTCCAGTCACCTGCCATGTACCGATTAACCATATCAAATGCACCTTTAGTGTATCCATTTCCATAAAGTATGTCATCACTTTGTTTTCCTTGAATCAATAATGTTGTCTCATTTTCGGTTATGGGTTGTTTCATCACAAAAGACACCGGAGCGTTAACAGTATGTCTGTCACTTTCAAAAGTTAAAAACCCTTGATAAACACCTGTTTGCAAATCGTTTGGAGTAATCAATGTAACATCAAGAGTAATAATTTCTTTTGCTGGAACAGATATTGTTCTAGACTCAGGCCACAACAGTGGCCAATTATCCTTTTGATAATAACTGGTAGAAATAGTATAATCCATAGAAGTTGAATTTTGTTTTGTGTCACCTAACCAGTATGAATGGCGTGTAGGTACGGGATAAACTCCAATTAATGGAACACCGTCAAACTTTTCGTTAGGTTCTGAAACTCTTAACTCTTGGACGGTTCCCCAAGAACCAGCTCTATTAACCATAGATAATTCATCACTTGTAATTTTTGTATCATTGTTGTTATCAAGCCAATCATAGATATACAAAGAAGAGATTTTGAGATCATCGGCATATACGCTAGATGTACCATTCATGAAATCACTGAATGGAAAATTAACATTTACTATCATTAGTGATGATTCTTCAGGAATTGGGTTTTGTTCACTAAAA
>JAOUNB010000027.1 GCA_029881195.1 Candidatus Nitrosopumilus sp. | reverse complement strand
TAGGTCTTGTAGAAAGTTGAGTCAGGGTTGCAGAAACATAAGTCATGATAGGTTTGGTGCCAACAAAAATCACATTACGTTCTTCAGGAGGATGACGGATTTCAGAAGTTTCGCTTTTTGGTTCTGGTGCAGATAGTTGGGGTTCAGGTTCTGGTGCAGATAGTTGGGGTTCAGGTTCTGGTGCAGATAGTTGGGGTTCAGGTTCTGGTGCAGATAGTTGGGGTTCAGGTTCTGGTGTTGATTCAGGTTTAATTCGAGAGTCAAATTCGGATAAAATGTCTTCTGCATCTTTTGATTTTTTAGCGTCGCTCAATTTTGAATTCCTATAATAACAAAAATTTCGCCGGCTTTTATTAATTTTTCAAGTTTTGTTCACTAAGATAGTCTTCAAGTAATTTTTCAAGATCATGTTCATTACTAGCTTTTCTGATTTTCTCAACTAAATCCTCTTGTTCAATCTCATAGCAATTTAATACATCTTGAGAATCTTTGAAAACCAGCATTGCTTTATTTTTAAAAATACAATGATAGAGTTTTTCTTTTTCCATTTTTTCAGGTTTTAAATTAATTCCATTTTCATCAGCAGAAACTGGATTTTCCATGAAAATAATGAATTGGCATTAGTATTTAGATGAATACATAATATAGTAATAATCAAAACAATATGGAAAAGGTATTGGAAACAAGAGTAGTTTTCCACATAGATTTTGATTATTTTTATGCGCAATGTGAGGAGACAAGATCACCTGAATTAAAAACAAAGCCAGTATGTGTTTGTGTTTTCTCAGACAGGGGAGGAGACAGCGGAGCAATAGCTACGGCCAACTATACTGCAAGAAAATACGGAGTCAAGTCAGGAATGCCGATATCATTTGCAAAAAAAAGACTGGAGGATAGAAAGGATGCAGTGTTTTTGCCTGTGGATTTTGAGTTCTATACAGATATTTCAGAGAAAGCAATGGAGATCATGAAATCCAATGCAGATATTTTTGAATACGTCGGAAGAGATGAAGCATATTTGGATGTAACAAAAAGAGTTGATGGGGATTTTAATAAAGCAAGTCACCTTGCACAACAAATCAAAAATTCTATTCGAGAAAAAATTAAACTCAGTAGTTCAATTGGAATTTCACCCAACAAGTTAATTTCTAAGATCGCATCAGATTTTCGAAAACCAGATGGCCTTACAGTTGTGACTCCAAATAACATGAATGAATTTTTAGAACCATTAAAAATCAGGACAATTCCAGGAATAGGTAAAAAAACTGAAGAGAGATTTTTTGAAATGAAATTAGAGACAATACAAGATTTAAAAAAATTAGATGTTTTTACTTTAAATAAAGAATTTGGCAGAAAGAGTGGAACCTACATCTATAATGCAGTAAGAGGAATAGATAATGAACCAGTCAAAGAAAGAGAAGCCAGAATACAATATAGTAAAATTTCAACATTAAAAAAAGACTCAAAAGACTATCAGTTTCTATCGGAGAATATTGTTGAATTATGTAAAGAAGTGCACAGTATCTTAATGAAAAATAATCGAATGTTCAAATCGGTTGGAATTCATCTTATTCAATCAGATTTATCAAGTAAATCAAAATCAAAGATGCTAAGAAATCCGACCACTAGTCTTGAGGAGTTACAAAAAAATGCTGATCAGTTACTAAAAGAAGCTTTGGAAAATCAGACAGACACAATTAGAAGATTAGGAGTTAAAGTTGCAGAACTTTCAGAAATTCAGGGACAAAGTAGCATCACAAATTATTTCTAAATAAAAGAATTATTGTTCAAGTCTTTTCATGCGTCTTGATTCTATCAAAATCACTATCAAAATGAATGCAAACAGCCACGGTAAAAACATGATTTCACCTGCAATCTTGTGATATTCTTCCCATGCCACAGGATCTGTTGTTACTTTGAGGGCATACCAGGATAATGAAAATATTCGAATCAGATTAACTGTGATAGTACCTATGATACCTAAGACAAAATACATTATTTTTCGATGTCTTGGAATATTCAATTTTAACATGAATGCACCAATGACCAATGAAAAAATAACAATACTATGAACTCCAGCAGATGGCCAAAAAACTTGAAGGGCCATAGAACCATGATCACCTCGTAAGAACATGACATTGTCTTTAGCTATTGCCGTTCCAAGATCAAGCACAGTAATTATCCACACATTAGCTTGAACAAAATATGGAACAATATACTGTAAAGGACCCAATGTATCATATGGGAAAAATGCATCAAGAGAGAGAATTATTGCAGTGCCAGTTAAAAAGATGGGTCCAGCTGGTGCAATTCTAATCCATCGTTTACCAAAGAAAAGGGTCAATGCTGCAACAATAAAAATTGCCATGATAACAAAATCCCACATCCATGTCCATGAGTAAATTAATTGTACATCAAACTGCTCAGCAGATTCAATAATGTAATCTCTAAGACCGGATTCTAATGAAATTAGATATGTGATAGTTAGAAGTGCCATTGGGATTACTGCAAGCAGTCGTTTTTTAGAGATGACAATTTTAAGACCAATTAATTCAGCTACTATGAAAACAAGTGCAAAGAAATACCCACCTCTACCTTCATTCCAACTCCAAGCAATGGAATCAGGGTATGCAATCATTGAAAAAAGAATTGGACTAGCAATTATGAAAATTCCAAAAATAAGATTCCAATTCCGCATTAGTTAAACCTAAAAAATGGCAAATAAATAGCTCAACTTTGTGAATTTTTAAAATTTATGTTTCCATCAAAATTTAAAAAACTATAATTCCCACACTTTCAATTTCATATTCTTATGGATCTTCTCTACTAGGCATGTTCGGGGTATGAATGCCATAAAATCTATTCAGATAGTCCCAACGTAGATTTCAAAGTTGCAAAATTTTACCTCAATAGTAACTTCCAATACGTCAAGTTCAGGAATTGATATTACACTCTAGTTTTAGGGATTTTATAGTCGTGAAATAAGTTACGACCAAAATAGCAATTGCCATTATTCGAATAGGAATCTCATAATTTGTTAGAAATGCTGTTGCAGTAGCACCTACTGAGCCAAAAGTTGAGATCACTGCAAATCCAACAGGCCCACAGCTACACGCACCGGCAACGGCACCAATAATTGAACCAACAACACCACCGCTCATTTTTTGTTTTGAGCTTTTCAAAATATTTATTCGGAAAATATTCATTGGGATTACCAATGCAGACAAAGCTGAAAGTGTCAAGATCAATACAAATCCCAATTCAGTTCCAGAAGGCAAATGACTTACAATGTAGGGGGCTAAGAAAATATATTCAGACATTATCAGCAAGCCAATCATCATAGATACAAAAATGATAGCAGATAAGAGAACATATATGAAATTTGAAAATACAAGTTTGATTGATTGTATCATTTAGATCATTGGATCCATGATTTGTTTAAAAACAGAAAATGGTTGCGCCCCACTGATTTGTTGTTGGCCGTCAGGGCCTACAATGAAGAACCCAGGAGTTCCACGTACACCGTGGTCTCTTGCTTGTTGTATGTTGTACTGAACACGTTTTGAGTACTTTCCGGAATCAAGACAACTTTCAAAAAGTTCCATGTCAAGACCCAAACTAAATGCAAATGCCTTTAGTCTTTCAGAATTTGCCCAACCACCATCTATTTTTGGTTCTTGTGAATTGTAAAGGATATCATGATAATCCCAGTACATACCTTGATCTTCAGCACAATATGAAGCCTGAGCCGCTTTTGGAGAATCATTTCCCAAAAAGGCCAAATCAACAAAAACTAAATTTGCTTTTCCAGTTTCGATATAATCACGTGTTATTGCAGGTTTTGTATTATGAAACCAATTATAACATTGATGGCATTGATAATCACCAAATTCAACAATTGTGATTGGAGCAGAAGGATCACCTAAAATTGCAGAGCCCATAACAGTAGAGATCGTTCCATGTGTTCTGCCCATGTCAAGATTAACAGTTTCAGAGGTAGATGATGAAACAGATGCTGCAATACCGGCGACTATTGCTATAACAATGACACCTAGAATTACGGCTTTTTTATTCATATTTCAGAAAAGATGAGATAGGTTAAAAAAACTTATTCCAAATTACGTGATGACTTTCGTTTAAACAAATTTACAAATTTTGCAATTGCAGTGTCAATAGGACACGTCTCACATGCAGTATTGGACGAATGCTCATAAAGATGTTTTTCAAATCTTTTCCTAGATTCAAAAACCAAATCACATTTTTCACAATAAACTTTATTCACGTTATTCTTTAATGATTTTTTCATAATTTTTTTGTGTAACTAGTGCTTATAAAGATCCTGTTGAAAATCAAAATGTGATTAAAATTCTTGACAAATTTGTTACAGGGTTTTTTATCGTGATATTTGGAATTTTGTGGTACTGCAGTTCAAAGTATCAGGTCAACCCTAGTCAATACACCGTTATAGTTTATGATGTGTTTGGGAGACAAACAAGGATTGACGGAATAAGAACCAGATTTAAAACAATAGATGTCGCACAAAGTTACATTTCAGAATATCAAAAACGTTTTGAGGATTTCAGTTTTTCAATGGCTCAAGAAATACCCATAATTAAAAATCCGAGTTATAGAATTTTTAGAAAAATTCAAAGATAGTGGATTCTCATGTGGGCATCAAGCTCAACTTGATATCTTGTGACAAATCCACAGTGAGTGCAAGAAAACATTTCAGACTGTTCGACAGAATCTCGTTCTATCACTCTACCTGAAATTGAGGTGATGTCAATTTTTCCATTATTTGAAATCACAGCAAAGTTATTTTTTTCATCTATAGAGTCCAGATATTCTTTAATGGCAGAGATAACCACGTCAATATCAAGAGTGTCATCGTCATCAAAAGTAGATAGTGTAAATTGATGTTGTTTAAGGGTAGGAATAGCTTCTACTTTATCTGCAACATATACAAGTAATTCGTTTTTTATTGATGGAACATCTTTGCAATCTATCGTAAGCATAACATGTAAAAAACTGATCAATATTTTAGTCTACCAATGATTTGAAAATGATTATTATGGTTTGATATTGTGAGTTTGAGTAGATGAGAGATTCAGAAACATTTGGAGTTGAAAAAGGTTACGGAGAGGATATTGTGTCATGGTTAAACAATCAGGCCAAGGTTCAAGGAGTAAAACTTGAAGCTAGGCTGTACGGATATGAAATTTCTACTAAAAATTTTGGAGATTTTGAAATGTTTTCATGGATTGGAGATGTACAAACAGCAAGGAAGATGATCATTAAAGCGAGTAAAAGGTTCAAAGTCAAAGTAATTGAAGGAGGATACAAACCAAAAGAAAAACTACTAAGATTGAAAAAATTTGATTTTGCCAAAGTCAAAAAAGGAGATAAAACCATAGGACAATTAGAATTTGTCTCATCAAGATTTGGAAATAATCAATGGGAGATTCAAAATGAAGAACGTCATTAAAATGGCAATTACAAGGAATCATAAAAAATGAAGAAGATAGGAGTTATTGGTTTAGGAATGCTAGGAAATGCAGTAGCACTGCATTTGTTAGATTCAGGTTTTGACGTAACAGTATACAATAGAACAAAAGAAAAAACAATGCAAATCAAAGAGAAAGGAGCTAAAGTTGCATCATCACCTAAAGAACTTGCAGAGAACGTTGAACTTGCCATTATTGTAGTGAAAGATGCAGATGCAGTAAAACAAGTGTCTTTTGAAAAAGATGGAGTGATTGAGAGTAAAAATGAAAAATTAGTTGTTGCAGATATGAGCACCATTAACCCATCAGAATCAAAAAACATTTCAAAAATATTTCTAGAACACAACATTCAGAAATTAGAGATTCCAGTAATGGGGGGACCGAATGTTGCAATTACCGGAGATTTAGTCATGATGGCATCAGGAGATAAGAATACTTTTGAAAATTGTAAAGAGATTTTATACAATATTGCAAACAAAGTATTTTTCCTAGGAGAAAGTGGAGTAGCACATTCAGTCAAGCTTGCTATGAATCTTCAAATAACTATGCTTGCACTAGCCCTATCAGAGGGGATCACTTTTATCAAGAAATCTAATGTCGATCCCAAAGTATTTCTGGAAATTTTAAACTCTACGTATTTTAAAACAGGAATGAGTGAAAAAAAAGCATACAAAATGGCAGATGGCAAATACAATGCAACATTTACGCTTGCAAATCTAAAAAAAGACATCAGTACAATTACAGAAACTACCAAATCTTTAGGAATAAAACTTCCAATGATTGAGAAAGCTGAAGAATTGTACGAAGATGCCCTCAAAAAAGGACTAGGAGAAATAGATTATACAGGAATAATTGAATATATTAAAAGAATTAATGAATCTAAATAAAACAAAAATTCTATAAGTTATGAGTTATTTGTATTAGTATGAGACTTAAGGATAAAGTAGCCATAGTTACGGGTGCATCAAGTGACATAGGCAAAGGAATTGTTAAGAGATTTACTGAAGAAGGAGCAAAGGTGATTCTAATTGCAAGAAGCCTAGAAGGATTAGAAAAAGCTAGAAAAGATATCGGAAATGAAGAACATACAGCCTCGGTAACGTGTGATTTGACTGATGAATCACAAGCACTCCAAGCAGTCAATCAAATCATGGACACATATGGTAAAATCGATATTTTAGTAAATAATGCAGGAGCAATTAATGATCCAGTGCATTTTCACGAAATGAAAGATTCCGAAATTAAAAAACTCATTGACGTGAATTTGTTAGGGGTATTTCACATGACAAAAGCAGTTCTTTCAAAAATGTCAGATGTAAAAAGTGGGGCGATTGTAAATGTAGGTTCCATATCAAGTGAAAGAGCAATACCAAGAGTACATTTGGCAGTATATTCAGCTACCAAAGCAGCAATTTCCATGTTTACAAAATCGATTGCTGTAGAATATGCAAGAAGAAACATCAGATGCAATTCTGTAAATCCAGGGATTATTAATTCCGGAATGATCAAACCATATCTAGATGATCCTCAAGCAAGAAAAGTTCTTGAAGAGAGATTACCTCTTGCAAGAATCGGGGAACCAGAAGATGTTGCAAATGCCGTGCTTTATTTGGCATCAGATGAAGCAAATTGGGTAACAGGAACCATTCTAAATGTAGACGGTGGCAAAACAGCCTCAGAAGGATAATCCTTTTTTGAGTAGCGTTTTTGCAAGTAATCGAGATACGCGAATAGGTTCCGGAATAGAACCATGCATGGTCAAATCATTAAGAAGATGTCTTACATCATTTAATGCACACCCTTCCACCCTAACAAAAATATCATTACAAGTATGTAAAGTAATTTTTTCTCTTTTGCCCAGTTTATGATACTCAGAAATTTTAGATTCAAACGAATTTGGAAAATGATGTTTAAGAGCATCTTTAATTCCAGAAGAATCACGGTATGAGACTCCAATTATCGGAATGCTTAGAGAATAAAATAATTTTTTAATATCTATAATATTATACATGGAAACTATCAAACCAGAGATCAACACATAACTGACATCAGGCCTATCAAGTTCATCATACATCTTTAGAATAGAATCAGTAGCATCGTTACCACCCAATGTCGCACTTCCAAATACAAAATCATCAATAATAAAATCTCGCCTCATCACGATTCCAGATAAAACAGATTTTGAGGAATTCGGAGCAAAGCTTTCGGCAATAGCAAGCCCTCTTAACCCCTTTTTTTCAAGATGAAGAGATCTCATTGTTCTTTGTCCTCAAATATGCACGGTAACTTAGTCCAGAAACTACCATGATAATTCCAGTAATGGCAGACCACATTACAAAAGATGAGATTTGGGATTCATCCATAAAGAATTACAGATTTGTAAACATCTAAAGTTTCGGTTCAAGAATTAAACAGTAAATTCAACATTACCTGAAACATCTAAATAGATTTGATACGGATAGAACTTATGCCTGAGTTTATTTGCCCTGACTGTGGAAAACGCCTATTTCATGAAAATGAAACAACATTAAAGATAGAGGAGACAATACACTCAAAATTCTGTAGAAAGAGTGAGGGAGAGACTCACAGTTACATGCATAGAGATTTAGCTCACATGCAGACTTTTGATTCAGAAAGGGAAAACGATACATCGGGCACACCGGTTTTAAAGAAATAATTTTACAGAAATTACTCAAAATTATATTCTAGGTACTGCTGATCAAGTTAAGTTGTCTGAAGAACATCATTATGACCTAGTTGTGGTTGGAGGAGGACCAGCAGGATCATCGGCTGCTGATGCTGCTGCAAAAAATGGAATTAAAGTGGCCCTATTAGAAAAAGAAAATTCAATTGCTGAAACTGTAAGAACAAGTGGAGTCACATGGATTCAAAATATCAAAGAGTTTGGAATTCCAGATGACTGTTTTAATCCAATCAAAAACTTTTCATTTTGTTCACCAAACAACGAGGTTACAATAAGTGATTCAGTTCCACGAGCTGCAGTATTAGATGTTAGAAAAACATACAGATGGCTAGCTCAACAAGCCAAACATTCAGGTGCAGACATCTTTGTAAAAATTAATGCTAATAATGTAATCAAAAATGAGAGAGGAGATATTGCAGGAGTTAGCGGCATGGGACCAAATGGAAAAATGACGTTTCATTCAAAAGTAGTGATTGATGCAAGTGGATTTCCATCTACGGTTTGTAAAGCGATGGGTTTTGTAACTCAATGGAAAAGATTTGGAGCAGGTGCAGAATACGAGGTAAAAGTAGAAAATGTAGAATCAGATACATGGTGGCTAATGGTAGGCCAACAATACTCACCAGCTGGATATGCCTGGATTTTTCCTTTAGGAAACAACATGGTTAGAATTGGAGTAGGCATAGGTAAACCGGAATCAAATGTAGACCCAACTCAAAGACTAAAAGAGTTGATGGATTCAAAAATCGGGCCGATTAAAAGACTAGGGAAAATATCACCAATAGAGTTTCATTACGGATTGATTCCAAATGATGGGTTGTCAAGAAAGACGGTGTTTAATAACTTGATTTTAGTTGGAGATTCGGCAGGCCAAGCAAATCCGTTGGTCTTGGAAGGAATAAGATATGCAATAAAATTTGGCAGAGTTGCAGGAAAAGTTGCATCAGATGCAATCAGATCAGGAAATACAAACAAAGATGCATTGTACCCCTATGAAGAAAATTGGAGAAAAGAGATAGAATCAAAAATCAACTCTGCAGGAAAAGTGCAGGATAGATGGATTGGACTATCTGATGAAGAGTGGGATAAAGAATTAGACATCATTAAAGAATTGAAACCTGAGGAGTTCATAGATTTTATAAAAGCTGAGTTTGGATTGTCAAACATGATAAAGTTGGCAACTCACCACCCAAAGCTTGCGGTAAGACAGCTATTCAATCTAGTGAAAGGAAAAAAATCGCAATAAAGATGGACAGAATCAGAAAAACATTTGATGAGTGGGCTCAAAATGGAAGAGCAGAATTAATGGAATTAGAGCATGGAAAGAATGTTTCAAAATTTTTACAAACCATATCATTTGACAAGCCATTTACACTTCTAGATGTAGGGTGTGGAAATGGATGGGTTGTAAAGAAAATTGCCACGAAAAAAAATTGCAAAAAAGCAATAGGCATCGACAAAAGTAAAAAAATGATCATTCAGGCTACACAAAAAAAAGATAGTAGTAAAGAAGAGTATATTCACACAGATATAGAATCAATGAATTACAAAGGAAAATTTGATTTTGTATTCTCAATGGAATCCCTTTATTATGCAGACTCGATTGAAGTTGCACTGAAAAAAATATTCAAACTGCTAAAGCCAGGAGGAATTTTTTTCTGCGGAACGGATTTTTATTCTGATAACAAGGCCACTGCCAAATGGGCAAGAATTATGAAAATACAGATGCATTTGCATTCAAAAAAAGAGTGGAAAGAGTTTTTCAAAAAAATAGGATTCATAGTAAAAACAAAGCAAGTCAAAGATTTGAAAAGTAGGAAAAAATGGAAACGTGAATTTGGGACATTGTTTATCATAGGCACAAAACCTCAAAAGTAATACTCAAATTCTATCAAGACATACGTTCATCATGTGAGCTGGAGCACGACATGCTGCTACGGCAGAGGAAACTCCTCCCTCCTAACAGGAAATGTGATTTGGTGATAGATAATCAGAGATGATTGGCAACGGAGCAGAAAAAAATCCAATATGGCGTACTGTGATGGCAAAACCTGAGGTTTCCATAAAAGGAATGAAAAAAGCCGCCCCACATGGAGCAAGGCCAAACAGAACTTAAAGTTCCTGTACTAGGTTCAGGTAGGCTGCAAAGCGAAATATCGTGAAAACAGAAGGAGGGTTACTCCCAGCACACATTTTTTTATTTTAAAATTTTAACTCATTGAGCGAACTTGCTCTTTACAGATTTCTGCACTACATCTACATGTACCATCACAGAGACACGAACCTTGCATTTCACAATCACATTCTGAGCCCATTTCAGATGATGCTGCACAACCACATGCTGCCTCTTCAGTTGAAGGTGTAGATGTTTGCGGTGGGGAACTTTGTTGTTGAGGTGCATCATCGTAAACACTTCTAGTTTGCTGATAGTCAGTCTCATCTCTTAATTGTGCCTCACCCCTATTGGTCTGATAACCACCAGATGATGCACTAGTTTGATAACCAACTAATCTACTTGGATCAATTCCTTGTTGACCAACGGCGGTATTTTTGAGAGATCTATTACTGACAATGAAAAATGCAATTCCTGCAACCGCTGCCAGTCCAGCCATTCCATAAACTATCATAATTGGAAAGTCACCTGTTGAAGTTGTAGCATATCCTTCTGGAGGAGTTGGAGTAACACCTGCAATCTCCAGATTGTCCAGAACATCTAAAGAACCAAAACCAATCAATGACAGATTAGCTTGATCTGAGGATTGTACACTTCTAACAACATATTTTTGATCAGCATTAACTTCGGCTGTAAATACTCTTTCAACTTGTCGTCCCTCTCTAATACTACTTTCACCCATTGTCCAGCTAGATACAACAAATCCTGATATAGATTCATCCAATCCAAATGTGCCAGCATCTACGTTGATACCAGTAGGATCAAATAAAAAGTGCCAATTAGTAAGAGGTTGTTCTAAAATAAAATCTGCATTAATTATAGGTCTATGAAGAACTTGCTCAGCCTCAGTTCCAGCAAAAACAGCATAAACTTCTGGTTCTTGGTCTCTCAACATATTGATTGGGATATTGATTTCTACACCATCAATGTTGACTTCATCATTTACAGTCATTGCTCTCCATCCCAGATCCACTAAAGTTCTTTGAGCATCTTTTGTAATTACATAACCAGATAATGTTCCTTCTAATAGAACTTTATAATCAATTGAAGTGTTAATGTTTCTTCCTTTAAGAAAGAATTCGTAGGATACATTCAAGTCTGAAATATGAGCATGGCTGCCGTCATCAGATAGCTTTTGATTTAATTTTTTCATAAGATCCTGAACTCCAGGATTTGATGAATCTGCTGTTCCAGCAACAGTCCACTCATTTCCACGCAATTCATCAAAAAGATTACCACCGTTTGGATATTCAATAAAAACAGTTTTTTGATAATTCATTGAAAATGGCGAAGAATCAGAATTTGGATTAATTTTAGCATCTAATTGTGCTGCCCATGCAGGAGTACTTGTACCAATTACCACAAGCCCTGCAAGCAAAACTGTTAAGATTACAGCCCTAGACACGAATAAAAGCCGCAAAATAACAGTAATAAACTTATCCTAATTTTGTAGATCGCGATTTTTTTGAAAAAGTAATATGGAGCAATGTAACAAAAGTCGATAGTTTTAGGAGAAAATGAGATGATCACAGTATTAGCAGGAGGGACAGGTTCAGTCAAATTAGTCAGAGGCCTTGTTGCTCAAGAATCCAAAGTCAACGTAATTAGTAATGTAGGCGATAATTACTGGCTTTACGGACTCTATGTTTGCCCAGATATTGACACGATTGTTTATGGATTAGCAGATTTACTCGATCAAGAAAGAGGTTGGGGAATGAAGAAAGACACTTTCAACTTTTTGCGTCAAATGGAGGTGTTTGGAGAGGAGACATGGTTCAGAGTGGGAGACAGAGATGCTGCAACACATTTGATTAGAACTAACATGTTAAAAAATGGAAAAAATCTAAGCGACATCACTAAATGGATGTGTGAGAAATTTGCAGTTAGTGCAAATATCATTCCAGTAACTGACAACAGTATTGAAACAAGAATAACCACAGACAAAGGAGAATTACACTTACAAGAATATTGGGTTAAGCACAGGGGCAAAGATCCTGTTTTAGGAATTCAATATATTGGGGCCGACAAAGCCCGTCCAAATCCAGAAGCAGTTAATGCAATACATGATGCAGATATAGTAATTATAGCTCCGGGAAACCCTTTAACATCAATTGGCCCAATGCTTCAGATAAAAGGCATTAGAAAAGAACTATCAAAGATTAAGAAAAAAGTTGTTGCAGTAAGTCCGCTAATTGGAGAAGATGCAATTACAGGTCCTGCAGCAAAATACATGCAAGCAGCAGGAATTGAATCTAATGTTTATGGATTAGCAAAAATGTATTCAGATGTATGTTCCAACATTATCTTAGATTCTAAAGACAGACTGTTAACAAAGAAAATCCAGAGTTTAGATATGAGAGTTTTTGAAACAAAAATCACCATGAAAAATAAATTAGCTGAAGACGCATTAGCGAATTTTATTTTAAAACAAGTACACGTTTAATTTGAAAACGGCTGTAATAATTCCTGTAAAGACTTTCTCCAAGGCAAAGACACGTTTAGATTTACCTCCAGATAAAATAGAAAACCTGTGTGAGGTAATGCTAGAAGAAATTTTACATACAATTTCAATTTCGCCTCAAATTGACAAAACAATAATAGTGACAAAAGAAGAAAAGGCAAGAAATATTGGGGAAAAATTTAATGCAACAGTATTAAATGATGAAAAAGAAGAAAGCGTAAATAGCGCAGTTGCAATTGCAGACAAATACCTTTTAGAGAACAATTACGATGCATCAATTGTCTTTCCACAAGACATTCCATACATTAAAACTCAAGATATTGATTTTATGTTAAACTACAAGGCACCACCAAATTTTGCGATAATCATCCCATCAAGAAGATTTGATGGTACAAATGCTCTTGTAAGAATGCCAGTGGATCTGATGGAAACTCATTACGATGAGGATAGTTACAAAATCCACATGAACACTGCCAAAGAGCACACACTTAATGTTGCAATGGTTTTTGTGAAACGAATAATGTGGGACGTAGACAATTCAGAGGATTTAAAATTTTTATTGGAACAAAACGAAAAGCCGTATATTGCTGAAAAAATTAAAAAAATTTTAGAAACAGATTAAATAAAAAATATTTTAGAAACAGATTAAATAAAAAATATTTTAAGATTAAAAAATACAGAGATCACCAACAGAGTTATAAACAATGATTTAGCAAATGTTAAATAGTATCATAAAAGGTTTTGTGAGATTTAAAGATGGTTAAAAAAATAAATCTAAAAGACAGGTGCCCAAGATGTGGACAAGGATCAGTAGTTACTGATGCCAACACAGGAGAAAATTTTTGTGGAAAATGTGGATTTGTCATTACAGATAAAGTAGAAGAATCAGGACCAGAATGGAGATCGTTTTCAAATGAAGGTGAAAACAAAAGTAGAGCAGGAGTCCCAACATCACTTGCCATGCACGATATGGGATTAGCTACAGTGATCAATCCACAAAATCGAGACGCTACAGGCAAGCCACTAACTGCTTCGATGAAAAGTACAATCGAAAGATTAAGAACTTGGGATAATAGAAGTCAAGTACATGAACCAGTTGATAGAAATTTTAGACAAGCATTCAGTGAGTTAGACAGATTAAAAGATAAACTTGCAATAGGAGATGCAGTAATAGAAAAAGCAGCATATATTTACAGAAAAGCATTAGAGAAAGGCCTAGTAAGAGGCCGCTCCATTTCAGCTTTAATTGCATCAGCGCTTTATGCAGCATGCAGAGATACAGAAACACCTAGAACCCTAAAAGACATTGGCCAGGCAAGTAATATCAAACGAAAAGATATTGCAAGATGTTATCGTCTGTTGCTCAGGGAATTGAATTTAAAAATGCCAGTAGTTGATCCGATCAAATGCATATCAAGAATTGCAAGCAAGGCAGGTTTGTCAGAAAAAACAAAAAGAAAAGCAACAAAGATCTTACAAACTGCAGAAGAGAATAAAATTTCTGCAGGAAAAGATCCGATGGGATTAGCAGCAGCAGCGCTTTATGTAGCATGTGTTACAAACGGAGAAAACAAAACACAAAGAGACGTAGCAGAAGCTGCAGGAGTTACAGAAGTCACCATTAGAAACAGATACAAGGGTCTGAAGGTAGCATTAAACCTCTAAGGTAGATTCCTTTTTAGAGTAAAATCTACTGAGAAATAAAATAGAAATAGATACAATGCCAGATACTAACAATAGAATTTCCAATGAAGACATTAGTGAGTGTGAAAAAGATTCTTGGAGGGAAATGTAATTCAGTTGGGAGATAAAATTAGCGTATGAAAAAATAAAATAATTCATTGCCCAATGAATCAAAATTGAAGCTACAAACCCATATCTTAGATAAACCCATCCTAAAATAATACCGCTAGCAGTAGCTTGAGCAAATTTTCCGTCACTCCAAGATTCAGCAAATGCAATATGTGCAAATCCAAAAAGAACACCTACTAACACAATCAAGACTAGTGCCTTTTTGGGATTGTTGATATGTAGTGAACTAGGAGTCCACATACATACAATAAAATATCGAATCGACGATTTGTGGGAATATAAAGCAAATAATGGAATACCAGTCAAAATTAGACGAAATCCAAATTCCTCAATTAAGGGGGCAAGAGAGACATAAAAAAACTGAATCAGATGATTGTCATCAAGCGGCGGAACAGTTACAATACCAAATGCCTCTTGAATGAAATTAATCGATGCAGAAATCACAACTAAAATGGAAAACCACTTTGTGATTCCAATCATATAGTTTGATGTAGTGTTAAATTTTCCAAATGAAATTATCGGTGAAAGAGATTTTAAAAATTCACGTTTCGGTCCAAGAAATGCAACTGTGAATAACACAGCATAGAAAATCCATAAAATAACAAATGCATCTCCAATATTGATGTCAAATGGTATCTGATACAGTTCTGTATTTTTAAAAAAATCTAAGTGTGTAATTGGATACTCATAATTGATATCACCGCCAATTTCACTTTCAAAAATAATGTAAATTCCCATAGGAAATGAAATAAGCAATAATCCAAGAATAACTGATTGTAGTGCAGCAAATGGAATACCAAGGAATTGAAGAATTCGGTTTGAATTTTCCAAAGTGTTCTAATGTAATTCTATGGTATCAGCAGCAAACCCCAAATTGATCAAAGTGTCTTTGATACTATCTCTGTGGTCTCCTTGTAAAAATATGTAACCGTCTTTGGTAGTTCCGCCACAGGCGTATTTGTTTTTCAGGTCTTTTGCAACAGTCTCCAAATTATTTAGTTTAGGATCTAATCCTTCAATCATAGTACCTTTTTTCTTAAATCTTCGGGTTTCTAATCTAATAATAATTTTAGTGCTATCTTTGGCCAGTTCACCACATGCACACAAGTCTTCTGGTAGACCACAAGTATTACAAATTACTGCCATTCGTTCGAAATAAATTCAATTATACGCACTATTAAGCCTTGTTTGGTTATTTCTTACAAATTAAAAAGAAATGGATTTTTTAGATGGAAAAATAATGGAGAATAATGTCCAAAGATCTTACAAAAAAAGCCGCGGAAATGTTACTAAATGGTGCAACTTTGCTGGGAGAACCTTGTCCATATTGCAGAGGAGTCAGAGTCATGAAAGAAGGATGCGCATTGTGTGTTAGTTGTGGGCGCGAACCAAGAAAAAAAGAGATCAGTATAGGAAAAAGAATAGAGCATAAAAAATCAGGATTAGAAGAAATTCTTGAAAAGAAGATAGAATTACTCTCAAAAGAACTTGAAGAAGAAGAAGACCATGTAAAACAACAAGAAATCCTAAAATCAATTAATTCAGTGCTAGAAACACTAGAAAAAATGAAAGAAAAACAATAAAGTATTTATGTAAAAATTTGCGATGTCGAGTTGTAATGAGTAGTAAAAAGAAATCAGCACCACTTCCAGCATCAAGTGGAGGTCTCATGAGGTTCTTTGAAGATGAAACAAAAGGATTCAAAATAGACCCAAAAATCGTAGTATCAGTTCCAATTAGTTTAATTGCAATTTCGTGGATAATTGATCTTTTTCTAGCTCCGTGAAAAAACAATGGAACAAGAATCAGATGATGTTTCAAATATACACAACAGGTTTTCCCTTACTCTAGTAAATCCATCATCACATTATTTTTCATTAGTAGTGTCATTAGTAGTAGCCTCAGTGATGGTTATCGCAACATATTTTGGTTATCTAAGTAATTTGGGTTTTGAACAAAATTGGTACAGATTACCAATAGTTTTAGGAGTTTTAGTTGGAACTCAGTTGCTAGATACTAGATTTTCAAAGAAAAAAGAATATTCAAAATCACTACATTCGTCACTTTTTGGAAACATGTTGTGGACAGTAACAATTTTGATGGGAATACTTTCAAGTGTAGTTTTAGCAAAAGAGATAGAATTATTCTTTATAGTTTTTGGAATATTGCTTTTTGCTAGTTTTAGAATAGGGATTTACACTACAACGCTTGGAGCAAGTCTCAAAAAAGCTTGGGCAATTTGTTTTATTCAGCCATTAGCAATGTATTTTGCGTTAATTCCACAAGATATGTGGCTTTCAGTACTTTATGAGCCGATAGGATTAGGATATGGCATATCGTTTATGATAATTGCAAGTATTTGGTCAGTTCTCACTGACAGGGCGGGCAGACCAGGAATGGAAAGTACGCACAAAACAATTCAGGCATACCTTGCATCGCAAGGAAATGATTTTGAAGATGCAGAAAAACTAATGGAACAGCGCTCAAGTGAAACCAAAG
>JAOUNB010000092.1 GCA_029881195.1 Candidatus Nitrosopumilus sp. | reverse complement strand
TTCCATAGAGGCAGTTTTTCCATCATTGTTTGATAAACAAAATTTTGGTCGTTTATTGTTCTTGGCATCAGGTGAAATTCCAGGTGCAATTGATGCCATAGAGTGGCAATCCAAACATAATTGTAATTCTAATTCTTTAAGACTTTTTTTAATAGAACTGTGATAAGGAAAATAATATAATTCTAGCAGTAATGTTCTTAGCGAATCATCTGGTTCCTTCCTATCATGATAAATTGGTTTCTTATAGCATGTTGTGCTTTTAATCACGCCATCAGGATTAATTGGTGGCAAATCATCTTGAGAGCGATTAAGATCAACGAACGCTCTTGCAATGTTTGATTTAGTCACACGTTGGACTTTATCTCCCAAGTCATACATTTCAATCACAAAAGGATCAGAGTCATCAAAAAGGTCTTTGTTTGTAATACATAGATGTCCGTCAAGTTCTACGGGTTTATTTTTTCCACCATGAGGAATGGATAGTAAGACAGGTAATTTTTCTAATTTAATCCCTCCGCTATTCCATCACGTCGGACTTCAGCTACTCCTTGAAATCCATTTTGTGTTTGTAATTTCATTGTTGCATGAATTGCCCCATGATAAAATGAATATCTCTCCTTAATAGAAATGTCATATCCCATTTCTTTAAGGTAGTCAACGATTTCAGTTCTGAATCCTCCGTCTTCTATACTAACATTTCCTCCAATTGAACAATGAAATCTAGGTCTCTCAATTGCCTGATCCATAGGCAAATTACCATCAATTATTCTTGATAGGAATTGGGTAATGGTGGAAAATATCCTTTGACTTCCAGGACTTCCCACAACCATCCAAAGTTTTGAATCATTGAAAATCAAAGCTGGAGATACCGAAGTCCAGGGTATTGCATTTGGTCTAATATAATATGGATGGTTTGGAGTAGTAAACTCAAATGCAGACATGTAGTTGTTGTAAAGAAATCCCAACCCGTCTGCTGCAGTTTTTGATCCATATGCCAATTCAATAGATTGAGTAATTCCTACAGCGTTACCATCATAATCCATGGTTGAAAGATGTGTAGTATCCTCTCCTCCAAAATCAGGATCTATCATTGGTAGAGTTGCATCCATTGAATTGTGAATAGAGTTGGCCATCTGTTTTGCAAATGATCTTTGTAAATGTAATTTGTCTTGAATTTGGTCATACGTATGACGATTAAATGGTCGTTGTAATCTATGCAAGAATGCTTTTCTAAATGTTTCTGCAACAAAGTGATATGAGCTAGGTTTTGAGCTACGCAAAAATTTTGATGGGAGATGATTTAGCATCATTAGTGTTAGGAGCAATGTTCTCCCAGCTGCGGGGGGAGGCAAAGTTGCAACTGTTACATGTCTGTATTTTCTACTAATTGGTTTTCGAATTAATGGTTCTGGAATGTATGCCAAATCCTCTTCACGAATTAAACCATGATTGTTTTTCATATCCTGGGTAATTTTTTTAGCAATATCACCCTGATAAAAAACACGATAACCATATTCTGAAATAGCAGTAAGGGTTTCAGATAGATCTTCTTGAACAAAGCGATCCCCCACATCATATGGAACTATACCATCTTTTAGGAAGTATTTTGCACCAGATTTTGATTTTATTGAAAGAAAGTTTTCTAATTCTCTTTCCTGTAAGGAATGCTGAAGTTGAGTAATCTTGTATCCTTTTTTGGCAATGCGAATTGATGGAGCAATAATTTTTTGCCATTCTAGTGTCCCATACCGTTCATGTAAAAATCCAACTAATGCAATAGTACTAGGTACAGTTGTTGCCTTGTAACCAAGTCGACGATTTTTCTTTTTTGTGTAAACTGATGAATGTGCTAATGAAGGCGAACGACTAGAACCATCTATTGCGTAGGATTTGCCCTTCAAATGAACAATACACATGGATTGTCCGCCCAATCCAGAAGCTTGAGGCTCACATACACCTAATGCAATGGCTGTGGCGCATGCAGCATCAATAGCATTACCACCTTTTTTGAGCATTTCAACTCCTGCCTTTGTTGCATCAGGAAATGCAGATGATACCATCCCTTTTTTTGCAATTGATGATTTTTTGTTTTGAGTCGCTCTAAAGGAATTTTCGATTTGTTTAATGTTCAATTTGATATTACTTCCTTTGACAATCTGATTGAAAAACTATTTGAAAATGATTCCAATTTCATTACTTTCTCAATTATTTGAGAAGAAATTTTATTTAATTCATAACTAAAATCATTGGAAACCACAAGAAAAGTACACAATAAGTTATATTTACTTCCATTATTTGTACCAAATCTGATTGACATTTTCAATAATTACCTAAATCCAAACTACTACAAATACCAATCTTAATTGAAAAGGACAAAACATTAGATTGTTGTTCTAATGAATTTCAAAAAAAGTTTGGAAGTAAAAAGCACATTACAAAACAATTAGAACCTTTGATTAAAAATATGAAAATTACTTCTCAGCACATTTGTACATGACAGACGCTAACAGTCCTGCACGCTCTACAATACTGTCATGAAGAATGTATTCTTTTGCTGAACGATAGTTGTGTCCAATTGGTCCAAATCCATCTAATGCCGGAAGCTTAATTGGGACATTACTGATATCTGAAGAGATAAGTTGAGAGTGTTTTTTGATTTTTATCTCATGTTTTTTAGCCAGATCTTCTACTAATTCATAAAATTTTGTATCAGACGGTTCTTCTAATACAGGAGGTCTAGTTTGAATTTTATTAATTGAGACATCTAATTTTTGGGAACCTGTTTCTCTTTTTTTCATAATAGTTTGGATTTTTGAATCAAGAAGATCTCCTAATTTTACTGTTTTATAACTACTAATCAAGGTCAGTGTGGCAAAATTAGGAGTCTGCCCATGAGAGCCCTTTGAAATTATAGACGTAGTCCTTAACCGATAATCTTTTTCATCTTTTGAGAGTTTTTCAATGGCAGATAGTTTTTTTGCCAAAACAGGGATTATGCCGTGAATATCAGAGCCGGATTGTTCACCAGTGCTAGTAAATCTAATTTGGTAATCGCTTCTTCCATAGCAAGTAGTAATTATTCCACCATCTTTACTTGCAGATTTCAATCCAACAATGTATCGTGATTTTTTAGAATATTCTTTTACAAATCTCTTACTATAACGTCCGCCCAAACTATCATCAGTTGTAAGCAATATCGCGCATCTTACTTTTTTGAGTTTTTTTGCAAATCTTAATGCATGTAATGCGCCTAGCATTACTGTTAATCCACCTTTACTTTCAGCAATTCCAGAACCAAGAATTTTATCGTTTTCTTCATGGAAGCTGATTAAATCATCTGGTCCATAATGAGTATCAAGATGAGAAACTAACAGAATGTCATTTTCAGATTCTGAATGGTTTTTAAAATAATAAAAATTTCCAACATCATGCTGTCTGTGAATATGTTCATTGAATCCAAGATGTTTTAATCGCTTGGAAATTATTACTCCTAATTGATTGATATTTTCAATGTTGTAAACATGCGTATTTAGATTAACAAAACCCCTTAGGGTTTCTTTGAGACTTTGTAAATGGCCCCTCAGATAGGTTCTAGCAACGACACGCAATGGTTGTGTTAAATCAACATCTGCATCTTGATGTGGGATAGAAGAGCCAAAATATCGAATTGTGGCAACGTCTAAAATTTTGTTGATTAAAGAGTCATACGTGTATCCCGCAGTTTGACCAGCATAATAAAACGAGCCACCAGTTCCAAGACTAGCCATAGAATTTAGTTCAAGAATGTAAAGATTTTCATCTTTGTCCATTCTAAAATCAACTCTACAATAATCATTTAGTCCCAGACAACTAAAAGCCTTTTTACACATTTGCATCATCTCTTCTGCTTTTGCTTTTGATAATTTTGCAGGACATGTTTTCTCTACACCGCCTTTTTTCTTTTTGTCTGTTATAGTTTGTATTTGATCTGGATTGTCAAGATTGATTTCAACTATTGGTAGGACATCAATGTTGGGGCTGTTGCCCAATAACCCCACTGCAAATTCTCTACCGGAAATAAACTGTTCTACTAGTATGTCTTGCTCAAATTTCTCAATCTGTACTTTTACTGCGGCACGAAGATCATCCCAATTATCTACCACTTCCATTCCCATTGAGGTGGATTCTAGTTTTGGTTTAACGATTACAGGAAAAACTAAATCATCATAAGTATCCTCAGGGGTTCGAAATACCCAGAACCCAGGAGTTGAAATATTATTTTTTTGTAAAACAATCTTTGTCATGACTTTGTCTTGAACGATTGCATGACCTGCAGGACCAGAACCAACGTAAGGAATACCAAGCATCTCCATCATTGCAGGAACATGAGTGTATCTATTTTGACCTTGTATACCATAGGCCATATTGAAAACCATTCCAGGGTTTTCACCTGCAACAACCTTTGGCATAAATTCTTTTAGTTCATCGGCAAGATGAATATCTCCCTCAACTACCTTTACTGTATGCCCGCCTTTTTCTAATGCTCTTGCAACTCTTTCCACGGCCGTTGAGCTGTAATGCTCCTTTGTACTCATTCCAAAAACATTGATTACATCATTAGGATCAATGATTTTCTCATTATATATTAGAGCAACTTTCAAGACAGAATTATCATATTTTTTTCATTAATAAATCTGCAT
>JAOUNB010000026.1 GCA_029881195.1 Candidatus Nitrosopumilus sp. | reverse complement strand
GAAAGATTTTGTTCCAAATGTGGTTTTGTGGTTTCTGAGATGTTACAAGATTCAGGGCCGGAATGGAGATCATTTTCAAAAGATGGTGGCACAGATCCCACAAGAACTGGTGCTCCAACATCACTTGCTATGCATGATAGAGGACTTTCAACAATCATCAGCCCTATGAACAAAGATGCTTCTGGAAAGCCACTTTCTTCATCCATGAAAAGCACAATTGAGAGACTCAGAACTTGGGATAGTAGAAGCCAAGTGCATGAACCAATTGATAGAAATCTACGACAAGCACTTAATGATTTAAATAAATTAAAAGACAAAGTTGTAGTTCCTGCAAATGTTCTTGAAAAAGCATCATACATTTACAGAAAAGCATTGGAAAAAAAACTAGTTAGAGGCCGCTCCATTTCTGCAATGATTGCAGCGGCACTTTATGCGGCATGCAGAGATACTGAAACGCCTAGAACCCTAAAGGATATTGCCGATGCTGCAAATGTAAAGAGAAAAGATATTGCAAGATGCTATCGATTAATACATCAAGAATTAGAATTAAAAATGCCTGTAGTAAATCCGATTCAATGCATTTCAAGAATTTCAAGCAAACTTGAGATTTCTGAGAAAACAAAACGTTATGCTGTTAAAGTGCTTAAAGATGCTCAAGAACGAAAAGAATCTGCAGGAAAAGATCCCATGGGGCTTGCAGCAGCAGCATTGTATCTATCATGTGTAAAAAACGGGGAAGATAGAACTCAAAAAGACATTGCAGAAGCCTCAAATGTGACAGAAGTAACCATTAGGAATAGATACAAAGGCCTAAGATTAGACCAAGATACGAAGATATAGTCAGGAAATAACGAAAAAATATGACAGAAACCAAGCCAGTAATAGCAATAGTTAATGTAGTAGCATCTGCAACAATTGAGCAGAAATTAGATCTTGTAGATATAACAAAAAAGTTTCCAGATGTAGAATATCATCCAGAACAATTTCCAGGAGCAGTTTTCAGACTAAAAACTCCACGAACTGCAACACTTCTTTTTGGCTCAGGAAAAATGGTATGTACAGGTGCAAAATCAGAAGAGATGGCAATTAAAGCAGTAAACATTGTTGTTCAGAATTTAAGAAAGGGGAAAATCAAAATAAAAAATGAACCCATAGTTACAATTCAAAATATTGTCTCATCAATTAATCTAGGAGGCAAAGTAAATTTGGAACAAGCAGCTAGAACACTTCCAAGAAGCATGTATGAACCAGAACAATTTCCAGGGTTAATTCACAGAATGCTTGATCCAAAAACAGTAATCCTAATTTTTGCCTCAGGTAAGCTTGTATGCGTAGGGGCTAGAATTGAAAAAGACATTCATCGCTCAGTAAATCAAATTCATAGTTTACTGGAAGAGAAAAATTTAATGGTTTATAATTAAATAAAAAACAAATAAACAAAAGATATTGCGAAGTAATTATTCTGTTGTTTTAAAACAATCACAATTACATTCATACATTCCGGCTTTTCCCATGCATTGATCATGTTGATTATTGTAACACTTGTTGCAAGTAAGCATTATATTGAAACCTTCTTTTTGTGAGTTTTTTCATGGATCAATACTTTAGAAAATGTGTCAGAATTTCCTTCCCAATGAAAATTACAAGTCCTACATCTATACTTCATTTTAATTCAGTCACCCATTTCTCTCTTTTTGATTCTGTGAATACATTAACTTCATCAGAAATGTAGACCTTTGAGGAATCAAATTTGAATTTTCCAAATATTTCTTTGAACATGATTTAACTAGTTTATCCTAGATATATACCGACTCAATTTCTAAATTTCACACCTATTAGATGTAAATTTTTTGAATTCTATGAATTTCAATACACATGTACATATTGATGACAATTATCTACACATGTGATGCAAAACGGAATTATTGTTTTGAGTATAAAATAGAATTATTTTCAGGTTAAGTTACGAATCATTTTTTCTATAAAAAAAGCAATGTACTAATCATACTACATCAAGCGGTTTGTAAAATCACGGAAATGAATTAAGCATTGCAACATAGCTTGCAAATCTATGATTTTTGGGCTTTACTAGTTTTTGACAATACTTATTGATAGATTTTCCAGTTGCTCCGTTAAGACCCAATGGGGTTTTAACATATTTTTTATCATCTGCCCAACGAAGTACTTCATCTGAAGGAGCATAGTAGTTGATAATTTTTTTATTTACAATTGTTTGGATGATTTTGCCATATTTTTTTGAAGAAGGTATATCTTCAGCAATTGATGCACCAAAAAAATAAATAGATTCAATCAATCCAATATTTTGTTTCTTTTTTGAAAGATATTCCAACGTACTCAATATTACCTGAGAACCTAATGAATGACCCATCAATCTAATCTTTGTATTTGGACTTGATTCTTTAAAATCCTGAATAAACAAGCCAAGATTACGTCCATTTTTCTTTGCAATCGTTTGCCCTACACCAAGGGCATGTTTTGCATTTTTAATCAAATGTGCTCCTTTTGTGTTGGAATCATAACTAAATCCAATCACATGATTAGCATAGCCCAATTTATGCAAGCGGTTTTTTGCCAGCAACACCTTGGCAACAGCTCCTGCTCTATCATTTCTTAATCCATGAATCATAATTGTGAGATCTTTGGAATTAATCAATTTTTTAAAATCTTTTTTTGGGTATAAGAAATAGGGATTGGTTTTGAGTGTTTTTCCATTAGAAAGATCATAGTATCCCCTAGTAGAAATGCGTAGGATTGGCCTCATTGTTCAAATGATCCTAACTTTTTTTTGTGTTGTTCAATATCAGATTCTTCCACTTTGACAAACAAAGGAGACGCATCCCCTAAAGTATGCCCTGCAGGTATACCAAACTTAGAAATGTCATCCCAGAAGGAATCCTCAACATTACCATTTAATCCCAATTGTGTCCAGATTTTTTGTGCAGATTCAGGCAAGAAGGGGAAAATGGCAATCGAAATACTTCTTGCAGCATTAACTGAGAGATATACACAGTTTGCAGTGCCCGGTTCTTTTTTCCAGGGTTCTTTGTGCTGGAAATAGGTGTTGAAAAAAGATGAAAACTCCATTATTTTCTTCAAAGCCCTATCAAGATGATTCTGTTTTAAAAGAGAACTAAGTTCTGAAGAAATATTTTTTATTTTTCCTTCTGCCTCGGAATCTTGTTCATCAAATATTTCGATTTCTGGAACTTTTCCGTTAAATGCCTTTTTTGTAAATCCCAGTGCACGGTTTACAAAGTTTCCAAGATTTCCAATTAATTCAGAATTAATTCTAGTTGTAAAATCATTCCAATCAAAATTCAGATCATCTTGAGAGTATGGATTGATTGATACAAGATAATACCTAAGATAGTCTGCAGGGTAAAAATCCAGAAATTCTTTTAAACCGATATACCAATTTCTGCTTTTAGATATTTTCTTTCCCTGAAGAGTAAGATGTCCCCGTGTTGGAATATAGTCAGGCAGTTTGTACTCACAGTTAATTCCCAATCGCATTGCAGGTAAGAAAAGATAATGATGATAGACAATATCTTTTCCAATAAAGTGATAAATATCTGCAGAATTCCAAAACTCCTTTCCGTCAATTCCTTTATCATTTAAAAATTTGAGTGCGGTTGAAATGTATGCAAGATGATTATCAAACCACCCATAGAAAACTTTGTCCTTAGCGCCATCTAGTGGGATTGGGACACCCCAAGAAATATCACGAGTAATATCCCAATCAATTAATCCAGACTTAATCCAGTTTTGAACATATTTTTTGACATCTTTTTGGAGGTGCTCATTTTCATCTAACCATTTGGTCAAAGAATTATCAAAGTTTTTTAGCTTGAAAAAATAATGTGTTGTTTTCTCTTTTGTTGGGATTTGACCACAAAGAGAACATTTAGGATCAGTAATCTCTTCAGGAACACGGCCACAACTTTCACAAAGATCAGAGTATTGATCTTCTGTATCACAATATGGACATGTTCCTTTAACATATCTGTCTGGTAGAAATTTTTTATCATGATTACAGTAAAATTGAATTATTTCTTGTTCATAGATATGACCTGCATCATTTAATTTTTTGAATACATCCTGAACAAATGAGATATTTTCAGGTGAGCTAGTCTTGTAAAAGTAATCAAATTGAATATTAAATGCTGAAAAATCTTCATAGTCTCGTTTATTCCAATGAGCGACATATTCCGCAGGAGTCTTACCTTCTTTCTCAGATTGAATTAAGATAGGCGTTCCAAAATCATCAGATGCACATACATAGTAGGCCTCCACTCCGTTTAGTTTTAAAAACCGTGTTGTTACATCAGCAGGAAGATATGTTGATGCGACATGCCCCAAATGGATTTCCCCATTTGCATAAGGTAACGCACTTGTAATGATGGCTTTGTTGTTCATCAGATACTTTCAAGGATGGTATTGAGGTTAAGAAGTTTTACCAGCTGTTTGAATATTTTACTTGTTCAGGAGTAAGTTTATCAATTTTTACTTGCATTGCATCCAGTGCGTCTATTGCTACTTGTTTGTCAATTTCTTCAGGAACATTGATGATTTTATTTTCCATTTTTTTGTGATTTTTAAGAATGTATAAAATAGACAGGATTTGATTTGAAAATGATTGTGCCATTACTTCTGGAGGATGTCCTTCGGCTGCGACCAGGTTTGCCAGTCTACCTTGACCAATTAAATAAACTACTTTACCATTTTTGAGAGTACATTCGTCAAGATTTGGCCGTACTTCTTTTACAGATTTTGATTGTTTTAACAAGAATTTACTGTCAATTTCCACATCAAAATGTCCTACATTACCCATGATTGCACCATTTTTCATTTGCAATATGTGCTCTCTTCTAATTACACTAGTCATTCCTGTACATGTGACAAACATGTCGCCAATCTTTGCAGCTCTAGCCATAGGCATTACTTCAAACCCATCCATATGAGCCTCAAGTGCCTTTACAGGATCAATTTCAGTTACAATTACTTTAGAACCCATTCCTTGGAATCGTGATGCAACACCACGGCCAACCCAACCATATCCAATTACGACCACACGTTTTGAGGCAATTAGCAAGTTCATAGCACGAAGATATCCATCAATTGTACTTTGGCCAGTACCATATCGATTATCAAACATATGCTTGGTATATGCTTCGTTTACCAGAATTACAGGATAACGAAGTTTGCCCTGATTTTCCACCGCCCTAATTCTCGTAACACCTGCAGTAGTTTCTTCAGTAGCTCCCAGAATGTTCATAGTACTGAATCTTTTATCAAAATGAGCTTTGATATTCATGTCAGCCCCATCATCAGTTAAGATTACAGGATTGTGTTTCAATACTTGATCAATGCACCAATCATATTCTTTGACAGATTGACCATGCCATGCATAGACATGAATTCCTTGAGATGCTAAAAAAGAAGCAATATCATCTTGTGTAGTCAATGGGTTTCCACCACAACATGCAACAGTAGCACCAAGTTCTTTTGCACCCATTAGTAATACAGAAGTCTCTTTTGTAATATGTAAGCAAAATCCAAGAGTTACACCCTTTAGGGGTTTTGATTTTTTAAATCTGTTAATAGTATTATCCAAAATTTGCATATGAGATTTAGCCCATTCATAGGATAATTTACCATCTTTGATCAATTTAGAACTAGACTTGACTTTGCCCAACAATCAAACCCACAATGCACACTATAAAATTCTATCATGCGAATCTAAATAAATGACAAAAATGTTAGAAAACCATTGACTTGGAAAAAGATTGCCGAAAAAGGAGAAGTATCAGCAGGAAAAGGCAAAGCATTCAAAATTGAAGGAAAACAGATTGCAATCTTTAATCAAAATGGGTATCATGCAATAGACGACCTATGTGTTCATCAAGATGGCTCAATTGCACCTGGAAAATTAGAAGGAGATATTGTAGAATGTCCATTACATTTTTGGCATTACAATATCAAAACTGGGGAACTGACAGACTACCTAAAAGATGTCAAGCTGGAAACGTATAAAGTTGAAACTAGAGATGACGGTATCTACGTGGATATCTAGAAAAGACACAAGTTTTACTGCAAATTAAGGAGAATTTTTATCCTTAAAAATCACCAAAACTAGATATTGAATCAAGATATTATTAATGAAATTAAAAATCAGGATTATGCCTCAATTACAAAGATATTTGAGAAATTCTTATCAGATCAAATTGAAAAAAGTCGCACTAAGGGAGTTATTCTAGGATTAAGTGGCGGAGTTGATTCTGCCGTATTAGCTTATCTTTGTAAAAGAAAAATCAAAGAAAAGACAATCGCACTAATTATGCCAGATACATCAATCACACCAAAATCAGAAACAGAGGATGCACTCAAAATGATTTCACTTACAGGAATTGAATACAAGCTGATTGACATAAAACCAATCATAAATGAATATTCAATGTACCTAGAGCCAAATGATTGGGCAAAGGGGAATCTGCGTGCAAGAATTAGAACAAATATTTTGTATTATTATGCAAATTCCAAAAACTATCTAGTTTTAGGCTCCAGTGATAAAAGCGAATACTTGTTGGGATATTTTACAAAATACGGTGATGGGGCATCAGACATTACACCGATTATTTCACTTTACAAACTACAGGTAAGAGAGATTGCAAAATATCTAGGAGTTCCTGAAAATGTCATTTCAAAAAAAAGTAGTCCTCATTTGTGGAAAGAACACAAGGCAGAAGAAGAATTAGGGGCAACATACGAAGAAATTGATTCTATATTGTATTGTTTATTTGAAAAAAAAATATCAATTGAAGAAACAACAGAATTAACTCAAATTGATAGAATGGTTGTAGAGAAGATTCATCAGCAAAACATAAACAGTGAACATAAAAGACTGCCTGCACAAAAACCAGAAAGAGTTTAAGGGATGAAAATTCAAGACACATTACTAAATTCTAAACAGGAATTAGACACTTCAAAAAAGGTCAAAATTTACCTTTGTGGTGTAACAGTTTATGACGATTCACATATTGGTCATGCAAGAACCATAATTGTTTTTGATGTACTAAGAAAATATTTAGAAAGTAAAAATGTAGAAATAGAATTTATTCAAAACTTTACAGATGTAGATGACAAAATCATCAATCGTGCCAATTCAGAGAACACTACCGCTGAAGAAATTAGTACAAAATACATTGAAAACTACTTTAAAGATTTTGATGGGTTAAATGTAAAGCATGCAACAAGATACCCTAAAGCAACAGAACACATGGAAGACATTGTAAAATTTATTGAGAAACTAATTGAGAAACAAATTGCATATACTACAAAAAATGGCGTATATTTTTCAGTGTCAAAATTCCCGGAATATGGAAAATTATCAAAGAAAAAAATAGAAGAACTTCAATCAGGGGTAAGAATAGAAATTGATGAAGCTAAAAAAGATCCATTGGATTTTGCAGTGTGGAAATTCTCAGACAGAGAACCAGTATGGAATAGTCCTTGGGGCAAGGGGCGCCCAGGATGGCACATAGAATGCTCTGCTATGAGTATAGAGTATCTTGGAGAGAATTTTGACATTCATGGCGGAGGAAGAGATCTGATATTTCCACATCATGAAAACGAGATTGCACAGTCTGAGTCATGTACTGGTGTTCAATTTGCAAAAATTTGGATGCATGTAGGAATGGTTACAATCAATGGCGAAAAAATGTCAAAATCTCTTGGAAATATAAAATCAATAAGGCATGTTTTAGAGAACTGGGGCCCAAACATCATCAGATTGTTTTGTCTTTCTGGGCACTATTCAAAAGCAATTGATTATTCTGAAGAATTACTCAAGGAAAACCTCACTAAATGGAGACAGATAGAGACATGCTACTATGAGTTGATTCATTCAATTAATAAGAATAGTGAAAAAATTGATGCGATAATTGAAAAAATAAGTGTAGATTTTGATAACGCATTAAATGATGATCTCAATACACATCTTGCACTATCTGCATTTTTTCAATTGGTAAAGGAAACTAACAGACTAGCAGCTGAGGAAAAACTCGGAATAGAGGACGCAGGAATTATCAAAAAAGAACTTCAGAGAATGATGAAAATCTTAGGTTTAAAAATTCCAAAAATGACAGAAAATGAAAAACAAGAAATTGATGATATGATTTCAAGTCGAGAACAATTTAGAAAAGAAAAACGATTTGAAGATGCAGATAAAATTCGAGACAAACTTAATGAGAAAAATATTGAATTGATTGATCATAAAGGAAGAACCATTTGGATGAAAAAAGAAATCATCAATGGTGAAAATCAAAAATAAATCAACATTAATTGTAATGTTAAATGGGGTTTTTAGATACAGATTGGAAATTAATGGTTTTTCTGAAATGTATCATAATTAATCAGAACTCCCAGAATTGTACACATTCAAAATTCCTGTAATATTTCTTATCAAAAAAACTAAAAAAGCTTGACCTAATTTTGAAAAAATCTATGCCTGTAATCATTAGTCCAATCTAATTAGTTGCATCTAATTTTCATATTGTTTATTAAAATTAAAAAGTAATTTCATACATGAATGCATGGAATAAATTTTGGAATTGGTATGAAAATAAAATACTAGGGAGTGTCATCCTTATTGCAATTATTCAATTTATTCAGATTCCACATATGGTATGGAATGCGGACATTATGCTTGAAGCAGGAATTGTGTCAAGAGTGCATCCAGTGATTGATTGGTTCTTGTACGGAGTTGACTTGATCGAAATAATTTCCATCATAAATGTCGGAATGATAATGTTTGCTTTGATTAAAAAACGAAGAGCAGCTAAAAATCAAGTAGTAGATATTAAAAAATAAATCCACGCGTACACAGTGTGATGGGGGCTTAGAATATCTCTCTGGCCAGAACATGTTAAAATTTGCAGAAATAATGTAGTACAAAACAACAATAACAGTCATGTTTGAGGCCAAAAAAGATAGAACCAAATCAAGATTAGAAAAATCATCTGGACTAACACTATACAAGGATGCCGTTCATAGTTGAAGCAATTTCTAAGAAACTTAGAAAAGCAGTTCAAAGCTCAAAAAACGAGCAAGAACTGCATCAAAAACTATCTTCAATACTAACTGAAGATACAAACTAAATTTTTAATTTAGATTTTATTTTTTTAAATTACAATAAAAAGAAAGAGATCTTAGAGTTAAATTATTTCCTATAATCTGTATGGATTCTTGTATTATTTTTTTAATTTAATTCTGCTTGACCAAAATATGCACCAAACGGTTGACAGTAAATTACGACTGTATTATAAACATCAGTGTCAATATCATCTAAAGAATAATTTTGATTACCTTTACTTCCTTTTAATTTATCCAGATGTATTCCATCATGAATATCACCACTTGGGGTTAGATAGACTCTAAGATCAGGCCCGTTAGTTACATCAAACTCTTCAAATCTAAGAAAGGATTCTCCATTTATCTCAAGAATTTTTGCAATGCCTTGCGCTTGATGATCAGATAATCCCTCAAAAGTTCCAGTTTTAATTATCTCAAGTTTGTTGCGAGATTCTTCTTTTATCAATTTATTCATATCTTCTGAAACTATTTGAGGAACTTTAGCAGATTCTTCCATAATCATGTCTTTAACTTTGTCAGACATTTTTTCAATTATTATCTGACGTTGATCATCATCCATGCTTGAGAAAGTTTCCAGAGTTAAACCTGATTCAATATTATCTAATGCTGTTGGCAATGATTCATTGATTTCAGTCTCATAAAACAAAGGGCTTGCCAGTCCACCTCCAATCACAACAATTCCAATAATTATTCCAATTAGAATACCCTTATTCATTACAAAAAGAAATTTCAAATTCTACTTAAAGATGATCTATGTTTTTGGTTAAATTCCTCATAGATTTAAAATCTAATCAGGCAAATAATAGAGAAGTATCTAACTAATTTAAAAAAACTTGCCCCAGATATGATTTTTTAAAAATGTATGTTCTATTCAGGTATCGAAATATTGGAGCTGTTTTATTTGAATTCAAAAATATTTTAAATCTTGATCTTTTTGTATGCAGCTTTTTCAACTCTGTTCATTATTCCAAGTCCCAACCCCTTACGACTAATACCTTGTACAAGTATCACATCTATTTTTTTTGCATCAAACTCTCTGAATGTTTTGAATAAATTAGCAGCCATCACATCCAAATTATTACCTAGAAATACAGTCATATCTGATTTGTATCTTGTATTTACAGTAGTCATTATACCAACTTTTTTCCCCTGTTTTTTGAATTGAGACAAAAGACGCAAAATCTTGTCTTGTACTTTATCATTTGGGCCATCAATTAAAATTATTTTGGCATTTGGAGAATAATGTCTGTATTTCATACCGGGTGAACGACTGATTAATTTTGTTTTTCTTTCTTGCAGGATTGGATGAATTGTAATTTTACCAATGATGTATTGTAATTGTTCTAATGTCACACCTCCGGGTCTTAACAACAATGGAGTTTTTCTGGAAAGATCAATTACTGTGGACTCTATCCCGATGTTTGTTTTACCTCCATCAAGGATCATGCTAATCTTACCATCCAGATCATTGGATACATGCTCTGATGTGGTAGGACTTGGTCTTCCAGAAATATTTGCAGATGGGGCAGCTATCGGCACACCAGATTCTCGTATCAATGCTTGTGCAATCTTGTTTTCTGGCATTCTTATTGCAACTGTGTTGATTCCACCAGTAGTAATTTTTGGAACCAATTTTGATTTTTTTAGCACTAATGTGAGTGGTCCTGGCCAAAATTTGTCAATTAATTCATGCGCTGTATTTGGTATGTAATCCACCAGTATCTCAAGGTCTGCAATATCTGAAATGTGGATAATAAGTGGATTGTCTGACGGCCTGCCTTTAGCGATAAAGATTTTTTTGACTGACTTTGAATCAAGAGCATTTGCTCCAAGACCATATACTGTTTCTGTTGGAAATGCAACAAGATTTCCCGATTTTATAATTTTTGCAGCCTGTTTTATCTTTGAAATCTGTGGTTTTTTTGGATTAATTTTGAGAATTTTTGTTTGCATTTTTGCTTGATTTTTGAATAATATATCTGCAGTCATATTAAGAGTACGTATATTGTCTAAAGTCAATTTTATCATCATCCACAATTGTGTGACATGACTTTAGATTATGATTTACACCAAAAAACATACCTCCATCTAAATATGGTTGTGTTAAAATAATATCTAATGCATACTATGATCTGCATATTTTTGTGCATTTAGAACACATAAAAAATCTGAACAAGATGAGAATGAGGTATAAAAAACGAAAAACTTGTTTGAATATTTAATGTTAAGATAATTTTTGTTTAATTGAGTTATTGTAATAAAAATAAGAATTAAGCGGACCCCGACCGTCTGCGCACCGTTAGCGGTATTGATTTAATTGATTTGCAGTGTCCAATTATGGTATTGTTTTTGTTGTTTTAAAATATGTCTAAATGTGCGGACCGGAATAGATTCGTCATGCATAGGCTTTTCACAACAAAAATTCTCTGAGCAAGTTACAGACTTGAGTTGGTTTTTCAGCAAATGGGGCATGTCCTGCATCATCTATCACCTTTAATTGTGAATTCTCAATGCAATCTCTGAAAAATTTTGAATGCTCAAGTGGTATTACCTTATCATGTATTCCCCAAAGAATTAGTGTAGGGATGCCATGTATTTGGCGTAATCTGTCCAATCCAATCTGAGTTGTTGCACTATTAGCAAGAGTTAGCTTGAATGCAATTTTGGCATTTGGCATATTTATTCGTCTAATGAATCCGTCCACCAGCAGAACAGGGATTCTCAAAGGGTTAGCCACCATTTTTTCAAATGATCTTCTCACATTCTCCTTTGTAGGATTCATTGCTGCTGCAAGATATTCCTCAAGAATGTATGTTGGTTTTTCAAGCATCCCTGAAGAGTCTATTAGAATTAATTTTTTAATAAAATTCTGATTTTGAATTGCGATTTCTGATGCAATGTATCCTCCCAGAGAATGTCCAACAAGGCAAATTGATTCAGTATGAATCGAAAGTTTTGTTAAAAATGAAATGATGAATTCTCTAAAATCGTCAATTGTATAATCCATATCTGCTGGTTTGTCGCTTTCGCCAAATCCAGGCAAGTCAAGTGCAATACAATGAAAATCTTTTGACAATGAATCTGGAATATTCATCCATCGATCTGCTGCAGATCCCAGTCCATGAATAAATAAAATATGTTGGTTTTTTCCTTTTCCAGATTCTAGATATCTGACTTTGATATTGTCAACTTTAATCCAACATTCATCCATCAATAATGTAAATTTCAAACCAATTTTTATTCTTAAAGGGGTTTACAAACACAATTTATCATTTCATGCTCAATAATACACGGGACATGCCCCAAGAATCAGAGATGATTTTCATATCTACTTTCAGGTGTAATGGTATTGCCAATACAATACCAAAATGACTGTTTTATAAAATAAATTAACGTCAAAGAATTTTGCCATAGTACAATGCTACTACATTACAAAAAACCAGAATCTTGATTGCATAAGGATTAGATGTGAATCCAAGTGCAATTGTTACTGGTATTTTGATCCTCGCTACCAATAAAAATTTAAAATTAAACTCGTCACTGATTCACTCTAATTTAAAATTCATTTTTACATGGGGTATTTCCACCTTATCGTACACATCACCCACCTCAACAAACCCGGAGTTTGCATAAAATGCTCTTACATTATAAATGGAGTCAAGAATAAGTTTTGATTTTTTTATTTTCTTTGCATAAGATTTTATCTCCTCTAATGCAAACTTGCCAAATCCTTGAGAACGGTATTCAGACAGAATTCCCATTCTTTCAATTTTATGAGAATCATTTATTTCTCGGAGTCTAAAGGTACCAACAGGAACATCATCCTTCATGATTAAAAATTGTTCCAAGTTTTTGTCATCATTATCAAAAATATCTTTTTTTGACAATCCCAATTCTTTGTTAAAGATTCTAATTCTAATATCGTGAATTTTGGTAAAATCACTAGTTTTCTGAATAGATTTCACAAAAACAATCAAGCATACTTCCTTTTTTACTTACAAATTACTCAAATGGCTCCACCATAGACTTGCAACATTTTTCCAGCAGTTCAGAATATCTCTTTGCGTCATACGAGTCATCAGGGGTTATGATTTCCATTGGAATTACACGCCTTGATTTTTTTCTGAAATGATCATGTATGATGTACCTTATTTTCTGTCCTGGCTCTATTGTCTTTCCCTCCCAGTTTGGCTGGGTTATGGCATCTGCCCGAATGGTGCGGCTTTTGTTCTGGTTTGTTCCATGGGTCACCTATTTGTGAAGACCAGGTCCTCAAGTGAGACTTTGTTCTCAAATAGGCGTTGATCATAGGTTTTCTGTATTAATTTAGCCTCAGAAATGACTTGTTTTACATCAGAAATACTTTGACATGATGAAAAGAGATTCAGAATATCTAGCTGGCATTCTTTGAAGAATTTTGGAGTATCATGGCGTCTTGCCTCTATGCCTCGAATCTTCATTGTCCCATCTTGTTTTGTACCAAAATACTTGTTTTGTACCAAAATACCTGTTGGACACGAAAAAATTTAGTTCTGCTGGGTAGCCTTTACGCCTAACAGAATCGTTTCTCTGTCAAAAGAATCAGAGTTTATGTTTTTCTTATACCCCTTATTGTTCATCTGCCACAATAAGAACAGATTTAGAATAAAAAGATAGATGTTAAGAAAAAATGGCATAACCACAAATAGAATTAACATAGATTCAAATCAAAACAGATGTTATGTAATACATAAAACTTAGTGATATCTTTTTTAATCAATGACATTAAAAATTATGTCTGGCATAGTTTTGCCTTCAAAAACAAGTGGGTATGTGAAAATCATGTTTGACGATCATTCAATTCAACATAGCTCTGATGGAGATGTGGTCGAAAAAAAGACTCTAGGTCCTGAAGGTAATTTCAAAAAAATTCCAACAAAAATTGTGGCATTACGACAGATCCAAGTATTGGTTACAGTAGCTCCGGTAGTTGGTGGACCGAGTTCCACAGAAAAATTCAAAATTGGAGATTCCATCAACAAACAACGATTGAAAATCACATGGTCTACTGGCGTTGGTAAAATACAAGAAATATCCTACATGGTGATCGGAGAAGTATGATTCCTATTTTTTGATTTGGTATTAATTTCAAAAACCTATGCAAATTATTTCGATATCTACTAAAAGTGCCTGAATTTTTAATTGAATCAACAAATGCCTGATATGGATCTTCTACTTCCTGTATGCTTTCAAGTGAGATTTCCATCGCATCATGTCATGAAAGCGGAACTATTTTAGTACCATGATGGTAGGCGGACCCGACCGTATCACACACTGATCACTGTCAAACCCTAGAAAATAACGCAGAAAGCTATTGGAGTGTTTTCAAACTCCTACCAATTTTTTCTGAATCTAATGTCATGTTATTCAAAATAAAATTAGACAAAATCATATTCTAGTCATATTCAGTCTAGGAAGTAAACGAAATTTACGGTTAAAATGTATTTGAGAACATCTCCATGTATGGAAATATAATTAGTGGCACAAATAAAAGACCCACGTGGAAATAAGAACTAGGTGCTACTTGCTTTGATCTCGATTGCTTGACGTTTCCAAGTAAGACTGACAGCCAAGGCAACAAGATAAACGGAAATGCCAATAAGCATTGCGTAAGACCCACCATAAACTATGCTTAGGACTACTGTTAGTACTGCACCTAGTACTGAGAATCCGCCATTTATTGCCCACATCCAAGGAACAAATGTAGGAATGTGTGATTTTAGCAATCTCATTCCAGTTGGCATTGGCATTCCCATAAGAAAGCCAATGGGAAACAAGAGTACGATACTTATTGCTGCCTTTGTTGCAAATGGTTCGGATATCACAGAATAGATTAATGGTGTTAGCATGCCAGCATAGATTAAACCCAAGCTGGATATCCCAGATATTACAAATATCAAATTTTTCGTATTCAATCTGATTAACCTTACACTAACCAGACTTCCAATGCCACTTGACAAAAGTATTGTGAATAGCAGCAACGCAAAGGTCATGGTAGGATTGCCCAGAAATAGAATCAATTTTTGCAATAAAGCTAGCTCAATTAGGATAAACCCAAATCCCAACGCAGCAAAATAAATTACAATGCTCTTTGTTGCCAGAATACTGTTATTTTTTACGTTTGTGTCCTTGCTTTTCCTCAACCAAATGTATGGAACAACAAGAAAAACTGTTGCAATTCCCACACTAACATACAATAGCTGTTCTAGTATCTGAGGAAACGGTTTTTCAAATGAAAGAAAATAGGGACTGTCATCCGTTACTGGATGCGCCTTTGTTGAAAATAACGCATAAAATTCACCAAGAGTCATTTCGTCGTTTAGCAGTTTAGAGTATGGCTCAACCATTACTTGCCCAGGAATCAATATGGGTTTGTAGTCATTATTTATGAATTCGTTTGTGAAAAATTCTATCTCATTATTGGTGAATGGTTTTTTTGAGAATATAGACATGGTTACGCTAGGATCTTTCTTGATGGACTCAGAGCCAACTATAATGATGTGTTTGTACGCATCCTTTTGAGGAATTCCATTATTTTCCAACAAAGTGACAAATGTGGAGACAAATCTAGGTGTGTCAATCAACCATCGTACTGTGACAATTTTGCCTCTGTCTGTAAGATGATCATAGTATTCTTGGAATCCTTCAACTGTATACAAGAAATTTTCTGAGACTCCAAGGCCTCCAGAAGATACAGATGCCCAAGTATCTACAAACGGAATGTAAATTATATCGTATCTGTCATCTGAACGTGAAACAAAGCTTCTTCCTTCATCCACGTTTGCATCAACATATGGATGAGTATACACATTGCCAGCTTTGTTGCCATAGCTTTTCACGGTATCAAATATTATTGGGTTCAACTCAACTGAAGTAACATCGGTAATCCCACTGGTTACTGCTGCAATAACATCTCTTCCTCCGCCAGAACCTATGATGAGTGTCTTTGGCTCATCCATCATGGTAAAAGGCAGATACTGCAACCATGAGGAAAGATCCTGTCTGCTGCTAGGTGAGCCATCCCAAGATATGATGTTGGTGCCTGCCCCTCCATCGATGAAGATTTTTGCAACAAGGCCCTCGCCAGCACATTGCGGTTGTCCAAATATTGGATCCAGTGTATTAGGGTCACAGGTACTTGTTGGCCCTTCAACTACGTCAATTCTTGAAAAAGAGTTCCATTGAGTTTTGACTATGTGTGTTCCAGGATTCTCCCTGAGAAAAATTGGCAAGTCCTTTTGAGCCCTAGAATCAGTCTGAATGGAAAATGTTTGGCTGATTTCATTTACACCCAACAGAGCCGATGCAAGTGCTATTACTGCAAGTGAAATCAAGATGTGTTTTCTGTTTTTTGATGCTGCTGAAAAAATAATTGCACATGCAGCTGATATAACACCTACAAGAAGAAGAGTTCCTTCTCCTCCAAGAATGCTCAACAGTACTACAACAGATAATGCACCTAATGATGCGCCAATCAGATCAGAGGCATAAAGTCTCCCCGCAACATGTGCAAATGCACTAAACGCTGCGGAAATTATTATTCCTATAAAGAAAAAAGGGATAGAAAAAAGCAGCATAAACAATGGAAGATAGATTATGTCTGATGCCAAAACATGCATCACAAATAAAGAAAGAGGTAAGATAAACACAATTCCTAGAGAGGAAGCAATGGTGAGATTAATTGCCCAATTTTCCTTGATCTTTTTTAACCTGTAATGCACTACAAGCCCAGATGCCCCAAGCCCTATCAGTGCCACAGATACTGCAACAAATGCAAAGTGATACCAGATTGCAGCAGAAAAGATTCTAGTCAGAGCTATTTCCAGAACAAGTCCAGAGAGGGATGCAAGAAAGATGCCTGCAAACAGCAATCGTCGGTTTACTGATGAGGGAACAAGTCCTTGAGGTGAGGTCAAATGCAAACGGTCTAAAATGTATGTATATTACTTTTTCAATTATTGTTAATGATAGATCAGAGTTTCATTTTCTAATTCCTCTAATCACAACTAATCACTCTAGAATCGTTTGAAATTATAATATCCACACATCCATTATTTACTGTAACATTTGAAAATTGGCACATACTTTTTACTGTAAATCCATGTTGATAGGAATTAATGCATTCTTCAAAATCACAAATTTTGCTATAAGAGAACTTTTTCTATAGGCATTCCAAATACAATTTACTTGTTTTTTCCAAATGAGTTTTTTCATGGTCGCGCACCTCATCAAAAGTATACGAGGTCCCTGTCCAATGAAAACTGCA
>JAOUNB010000091.1 GCA_029881195.1 Candidatus Nitrosopumilus sp. | reverse complement strand
AAATTATAAACATATTACAAAAGCAAAATCAAAAACTTGATGAAATTGAGAAAAAACTTCATAACTTAACAACCACAAAAACTATCAAATAGATTTAGTGCATATTATACAAAATGTAAAACTAAAATACTGAAAATCTTGAAGAGACAATTATGAAAAATCGTAAAATCAATTCATTTAATATATTTTATTTGTACATGTAAATTTTTCAGAATTATTAGAGTGAAAAATAATTTCATAACTTTCTAATTGGCAATTTTAATTCGGTTACATCTGACTTGATTGCCAAGTTTGATTAAATCTTTTGATGGCTTCTTGATATGCTATAATTGAGTCATCACCTGATGTTGAAAGAAATTTTTCCCATTGTTCATTAAATTTCTTAATTGATTCAATGTTGGTCTCTTTGAAAATACTTTCAATCATCTTTGTTTGTTGTTTGATATATTGTGGACCAATTTCCTCCCAAGTGCTTTCCCAACTCGAACTAACTTTTTTTAATAATTCTGCATCTGATTCTAATGCTTTTTGACATGCATCATGATATGCCATTAAAGTTTCATTTGTTGCTTTCTGCCACTGTGTAAGAGATTCTTTCCATCCATTTAATGCAGAATTATATTCCTTCCATGCCTTTTCAAATTCGGGTTTTTTTGATGATGTTGACTTCGCTTGTTTTTTTGGATTAGGATCTGTTTTTTTTATCGGTTTCTTTTTTGTGATGCTCTTTTTCCTTACAACCATATTTTAATAAAAAAATAGTAGATGTTAAATCTTTCAATAATATCTTAATTTGGAAATAACTATACTTTTTCATTAAAATTTTGAAGCCTTAGTGAATTTAGGTATATGTTCTTGATCTTTATTTTTAAATAATTCGTAATGTTCTTTACAAAGATTTCTCGTTTCTCTAAAACTTATACTAACTATCTGTATTGCCGTTAGTTTACATTCTGAAATACTACATTTCAATACAATGAATTTTTATTAATTGGTAATAAAACTTTGAAATTATATTATTACCACTGCTATCTTTTTATCATTGCAAAATATGGAAAAAATATGGATGATGATGAAAAAGGAAAACGATTTTTAGAATTGATTGATGAACAAAACAATATTCAATGGAGTACCATTGCAAAAATATCTGCACTAATTAATTCAAATTGGAATTCGACTGATATTCAAAATGAACTCGAAGCGTTGGTAGAAAAACATTCCAAAATTACTAAAGAACTTAACAGTCTTGATAAGAATAACAGTATTTTATAGAGCAGAGTCTACCATTAATGCAATAAACAATACTGCCAAATATGGACTTGAAAATTTAAATAAAGTCCATGAAGCTTTTTCCATGGGCTTTACTATTACCCAAATTGACAATACAATCATTAAGGCACCTGATGCTACTGCAGTCCATAAATATACGCTACCAACCATCACATCTCCACTTTCTGTAGTTATGAAAAATGGTGCAATTGAGAATAATACCATAACCACAGTTGATCCTGCAATAGCTCGCGCAGATGTTTTTTCAGATTGAACTGCAGTTAACATTGGAACATTTACTTTGTTATAATCATCTTTGAAATGTAATGTTAAAGCCCATATGTGCATTGGAATCCAAATGAACACTAGTCCTGCCATTGCAAGTCCCATGGTCCATAAATCAGACATACTAACAGCTACCCAACCAATCATTGGAGGTGAACCACCACATAATCCTCCTAGAATAATATTGGTTCTTGAATTTCTTTTTAACGCATATGAATAAACTAGAATATTATTTACTAATCCAAATGCAATAAAGGCAGTTGCCCACAAACCTTGCTCTAAGGTTGTAGTTAAAGAAATTCCTAATGCTAAGACTAATGAAATTCCTGCTAATGCTAATCCAAAATTTCTTGCTTTTACAGCGGGGTAGATTCTTTTTGATGGGAGAGGTCTGCCTTTTGTTCTTTCCATAATGGCATCAATATCCCTATCGTGATAATTTGTAAGTGTATTTGCAGCTGCTGAACCTGCAGCAACTGAAAACAACATTAACAACCAAGTTGCTGGAGAAATTTCAATATCATAAATGTTGGATGCTGTTAACGCTGCACCAAATGCAGTAAATACAAGTAAATACCATATTTTTGGTTTTGTTAATTCATAATATACTGCAATCCTTGATTCAGATTTTTGCTTTTGCAATATTAGTCACTATCCTTTGATGGCATATATGGCATTGCTTTCATTCGTGATTTCATCTCAATAAAGGATTCTGAAGACTGTATTCCTTCAATTCTACCGATACGCTCAGAGACCATCTTGTGCATCTGATCCAATGATTTTGCATACATAGTCACCAAAATATCAAATCTCCCCGTAACTTCCGCAACTTCTCTCACTCCATCAATTTTGAATAATTCTTCAATAATATGATCGCGTTTTTTTGTATCCATGTTGATACCAGTTAATGCTTTTACATTATACCCAAGCTCGGCATCATTAACATCGATTGTAAAGCGTTCAATTAATTTTCTTTTTACTAATCTTTTAATTCTTGAATATACCACTGACGAATTTACATTAATTTTATTTGATAATCGTGGTACTGAAATTGATGCATCGTTAGATAATTCTGATAAAATTTGTAAATCTAAATCGTCTATTTTTACCGTTTAAAACACCTGAATCGGCGTAGATTTTTGGTTCTTATAAAGTTATTATTGAAAAAATTACAAAAAATTATCTAAATCTTATCTTTTTTGTACAGCATTTCTGCAAGCAATACTGCACCTTTTGCTGAACCCATCTTTTTGTTGTGTGAAAATAACATGTATTTGAGACCATGATCAAAAAGTTCTTCTTTCTCAACTCTTCCAATTGTTGTAGTCATTCCATCACCAACGGTTCTTTCCATTCTTGGTTGAGGTCTTGTAGGATCTTCGTGAAATGCATAGTAATCCTTTGGAGCAGAAGGTAGTCCTAACACCGAAATATCTTTGTTATATTGATTGTAGGTTTCTTTTGCTTTAGCAGAATCAATTTCCTTTGTGGTTTCAACAAAAACAGATTCAGTATGTCCGTCTATTACCGGAACCCTAGTACAAGTGCAACTTACTCTAATGTCTGCATCTTCAATTTTTCCATCTTTTAGTTTACCTAAAATTTTTCTTGTTTCTTGCCTTACTTTTCCTTCTTCTTTTGGAATGTATGGAATTATGTTATCTGTAATTCCCATTGCAGATACACCTGACTTCCCACCACCTGAAATGGCTTGCATTGATGTCATCATAACTTTTTTTGCACCATATTTTTCAAGTAATGGCTTTAGTGTAATTGCTAAACCTGTTGTTGTACAATTTGGTAAAGGTGCTACCCAGCCTTTCCAATTTCTATTCTTTTTTTGAATATCAAGTAATTCTGTTTGCTCATCGTTAATTCCTGGGATTAATATCGGCACATCATCTTCATATCTATATGCAGAACTAGTTGAGATCACAGGCAAATCAGCTGCCATTTTAGTCTCAATGTCTCTAGCAGCTTCTGATTCTACTGCAGAAAACACCAAATCTAGTTGAGATACATCTAATTCATCGACTGACTTTACTGTCATTTCTTTGATATATTCAGGGATTTCTCCGCCAACATCCCACGCAACAATTCCACTTGTATCCTTTATTGCATCTAGGTATTTCTTACCTGCAGAACGCTCAGATGCTGCAATTTGGGTCACCTCAAACCATGGATGGTTATTTAATGACTGCACAAATTCTTGACCCACAGAACCTGTAACACCAATGATTGCAACTCTTTTTTTAACCATAATAAAGTAACATGTACCTTTCAATTAATAATAGTTTTCTGAATCACCACAACATACTAAATCGGCTAATTCTATTTGGAACTGTGAAAATAAGAACAAAATCTTCCATTCTTAAACACGTTCCAGTAATTCATGGAGGTGGGAATTCTTTAAAAAATTCTGATCCACAAATATTGGATTTTAGTTCTAACATCAATCCTCTTGGAATTCCTATTTCTGTAAAAAAAACCATTAAAAAAAATTTAAACACTATTCAAAATTACCCTGATTTAGATTCATCAGAATTAATTTCTAGCCTAAAAAAATACACACACTTGGAAAAATCTAACCTGATAGTTGGTAATGGCGCAATCGAGATAATCTATAATTTTTGCTTTGCGTTTCTATCAGAAAAAAAAGTATTGATTCCTATTCCCACATTCCAAGAATATGAAACAGCGGCAAAACTAAACAATAGTAAAATATCTTATTTTAAAACATTTAACTTATCTAAACATGTTGATTTATTCATTTCAGAAATCCCAAAAAATGGATGTGTCTTTATTTGTAATCCTAATAACCCGACAGGAAAACTTTTATCAAAAAAACATATCCTTAAAATAATTCAAAGAGCACAAAAACTTTCTTCTTTTGTATTTGTTGATGAATGTTTTATTGAACTTGTTCCTGAATCAAATGAATCAATTATTTCATATGTAAAAAAATTTGATAATCTTTTTGTTTTACGCTCTTTGACTAAATCATTTGGGTTTCCTGGATTAAGAATTGGTTATGCTGCAGCACCAAAAGAAATGGTAAAAATTTTAAAGAAAATAAAAATTCCATGGAGTGTTAATTCTCTAGCACAAGATGCAGCAAAAATTTCTCTCAAAGATAAATC
>JAOUNB010000090.1 GCA_029881195.1 Candidatus Nitrosopumilus sp. | reverse complement strand
GTAAAAATTAGAATAGAAAGGATTAGAAAATAAAGTTATTTTTTAGCAAAATATTCTTGTAGTTTTTGCTTTTTTTCTTTCATATGGAAAATGGATTCAGTATGAGCAAATGCTTCTTCGTATGATTTTCCAAATAACATTGCTTGTAAAAGCATATGATTTTCAGGAATAACAATGCCTGTTTGATCATCAGAATACATCATTTGAACGGTATCTCCAATTGACGTAGTCATGTTTGCATGAATGTGGATCATGTTTGTATCTGTAAAATTAAAACCCATATTTTGTGCATAATCTCGAATATCTTTGGTTCCTTTAGCAGTCCAAAGGATTGCAACGCCAAACTCATTTGTAAAAAGTTCATGAATTTCAGATGGCTTTGGAGCAATGTCTTTGAATCGTATATCCATAATATGCAAATGCATTTGTCTCGTTGGCACTTTGATAGCTCTAACATAAAGTGGTGCATCCTTTCCAAAATACATCTTAACATCATCACCGTGATGAGGTTTTTCAGACATCTCTATAGTATCAACAAGTTTTTTTTCTGTTTGTTCGATATCAGCCCATCTTCTAACAAGTGTAACATCAAAACGAATTAATTTATCTCCAAACTTGTCACGTAATGGTTCTAAAATTCTACCCATTCCAGTAACATTACAGCTTCCTTGCATTACATGGTGTTTACCTATGGCTTGGTCATAGTTTGCTCTTGAGTTAAACAATAGATCCGAAACGGATTCTGATCCCAAGACAGTTTCTCCTCCTTGATAAATTGCAGGAATGTTTTTTGGTTCGTATAGATTTACTTTATTTTTATAGCCATGCCCTCCTGGAGCAGCATCAATTACTAAATCGCAACTATCAAGTGCAGATTCTATTGAACCTTTAATTTTATAATTTGAAAAATCATCAATTTTTTTTTCAGGAACATATACGTCCAAACCTCGTGAATTCGCAATCTCTACTTTTTCATCAGGAGAGTATTTGCCCACACCAATAACTGTAATTTCAGGATCATCTTTTAGAAAAGAAGTGATTCTACTGCCTATGGAACCATATCCATTAACAAAGACTCTTTTCATAAATCCGATATATTTTACCCATTTATTTAGATTAGTGTAGTAAAGATCTCATTTATTTTCTAGGTCTTCGGGGATTTTTTTCATAAAAAATTTCTATATTTTTATTCCATTGTTTTGTTTCAGGCAAGCGTGAACTATGGTGAGGTTTTTTGCCGTTATTTGACAGAATTTCACTATGAGATACATAGAACTTGTCAATCTCATCAATCATGACATCAAGGAACTCCGAGGCCTCTTTTACCTCACTTCCCTTAGGATCTGTATGACCTAGGATGAAATTAGATAACGTGTCAATTTTTGCTTTTTTTATTTTAAATTCACTAAGAATTCGATATTCAAAAGAAATCATCTCAAATTTCAGTGCATCGCACTAGTGTATGTTCATTACGGTTTGAAATAATGATGGAGAGTTTTCAACATAATAGCGTAAAAGACTAAATTGGTCAGAAAGTTTATTTTTTTGTTGATACATGGTCCATCACTTGGGATAGGCGCTGTTATTGCATCCGTAGTTATCATTGTGGTGTTTTTAGGATTTCAAGGAAGTGTCAATCAGTCAGAATTAAAAATAGAGCCAACACCTCAAATTCAAGAGTCAGGACCGCCAAAAATTACCATGAATACCTTTATCGCAAATGGTTCACCGATACTTGGCAATCCAAATGCATCAGTTACATTAGTTGAATTTGGGGATTACCAATGCCATTTTTGTAACGTGTTTTTTCACACAACTGAAGACAGTATATTAAAAAAATATGTTGAAACTGGAAAAGTTAGAATGATTTTCAAAGATTACAACATCATCGGCCCTGATTCAGTAACTGCGTCACACGGTGCTCATTGTGCAAAAGATCAAAAGTTGTTTTGGGAATATCATGATATATTGTATTCAAATTGGGCAGGAGAGAATAATGGATGGGCATCACCGGAAAACCTTGCAAAGTTTGCACAAGAAATAAAATTAGATATGAAAGAATGGTCTGAATGCATGGACAGTAAAAAACATTCACAAATTATTCTTGCAAGTAATGAGGATGCAAAATCTCTTGGATTAACAGGTACTCCTGCATTTTTTGTAATAGGGCAGGATGGAAAAACATCCAGGATTTTTGGTGCCCAACCTTTTGAAGTGTTTGAAAAAATTTTTGAAGAAGAAATTGAAAGATCAAAATAGCGATCAGTTAATTTATTAATAATTTAGAAAATCAGAAAAATTTCCTTCCTAGTTATTCAGAATTTACACAATAACCTTATTAATGAAAAATCGGAGCCAAGCTTATGGCAGCTGGAATAGATGATATTGCAATATACATTCCTCGATTGTATATTGATGCGTCTGATTTTGCAAAAGCTAGAGGCCTAGACCCAGTAAAATTACAAAAAGGTCTAGGGGTATCTCAGATGGCAATTGTTGATGCAAATCAAGACCCAGCTTGTCTTGCAGCAAATGCCTGTTTGAAAATCATGCAAAAAAACAAATTGTCTCCAGAGGATATTGGAAGATTATATGTTTCTACAGAATCTGCATTTGACGAATCAAAGGCAATGAATTCATACGTTGTAGGAATGCTTGAGCAAGTTTATGGACAAGGTGCTTTTGAGCATTGTGGTGGAGTTGAAACCAAATTTGCATGTGTCAGTGGCTCATATGCACTGTATGACAATACAAATTGGATTAGAGCAGGAGAGGCAGAAGGAAAACATGCCCTAGTTGTAGTATCAGATATTGCAAAATACGACATGGGTTCAAGTGGAGAGATGACCCAGGGAGCAGGAGCAGTAGTCATGTTGCTAAATGACAAACCAAGATTGTTAGCATTTGATCCCAAAGTTACTGCTACATCAATCAAGGATGAATATGATTTTTACAGACCATTTGGAAAAGAAACGCCAATTGTGCATGGACAATATTCCAATTTACTTTACATGATTCAAGTCAGAAAAGCACTGGAAGCATATAAGAAAAAAGTTATTTCGTCAGGACTAATAAAAATCGAACCAGGAGAGACAATTTTAGATCATATGGATTACATCAACATGCACTTGCCTTATAGTAACATGGGAAAGAAAGCATTGGCATATTTAATAAGACATGAATGGCGTCAGCTACCCAGATGGAAAAGAATCTTACAAGAGATAGGCGTTGAAGAGCCAAGACCAAAAGATCCACGTGGAACAATTGAATCAGTATTGGCAGACGAAGAATTCATGACTAAAGATCACGAGTTTACAAAGCTCTTTACCAACACTCGTGAATATCAAGAAGTGTATGAATCAAAACTTTCAAGTTCACTGATTGCGTCAAGTATGATTGGAAATCTGTATACTGCATCATTGTATTTAGGATTTAGAAGTAGTTTAGAGTATGAATTTCAAAAAGGAATTGATTTGGAAGCAAAAAGAGTTGGATTCGGATCTTATGGAAGTGGAAGTAGTGCAATGGTATTCAGCGGAGTCATTCAAGCTGAATACAAGGAGATTGTAAAAGACATGAACCTAGAAGCAGAGATTGGGGATAGGAGGAAGTTGACATGGGAAGAGTACGAGGAACTGCACGAAAACAAGCTGCTTCCAGAAGAATCCATGGTTAAATCAAAAAAAGAGTTTGTGCTAGTGAATGTAAATACAGATAGAGAATCAAGAGGCGAAAGGCGCTACATCTTTAACGAATAAATTTTTAAAAAAATAATTTCAAATTGCTCATGATTGATTTAATCAATGAGATCTACAAGATGAATTGACAATAGAATTATTGATAAATAAAAAATAGACTATTTGGCCAAAGAGGTTTTGACGCCCCATTTTTGAGCAAACTCCTCTTTAGTGATTGGAATTCTAGATTTACATTTCACACATCTGCGCATTTTAGTGTGTTTTGAAAACCTCCAAACATGTGATTCACTTTTTTGATGACAGTTCATAGTTATCTGAATTTTGTGTGGACTTAAGCGTGTCGTTACTTGAATAATTCCAGCTCTTGTAAGACTTTATCCATAGAATGCTTCCATTTCCTCATTGCATCAATATCATGTGGGCGATTCTTTTCTAACTCTTCTTTTTGTCTTAATAGTTCCCGATGTCTTTCATGCTCAATTTTAGCCAACAGTCATGTGTACGTAAAGGCGTAAATTAAGCCTGCCTTGTTGTAAAAATTGCAGTCTGGTTTTTAGTTTTACCACACACCCAGAAAAAATAGAATTTAGGGTAAATCCAAATACAGGTAACATGTCATCCAAGCAATACATTGTCAGAAGATTCAAACCCGATTAAAGATCACATATTTGAATACATAGAAAAATCACAGTCGATCCCCCAATTAATTTCTGAGAAAAAATTTGATCAGATAATTGAGGAGGTCACCAACAACTGTTATGACAAGATAACTTCAATGGCTGAAAAAGATGAGGCAGTGGGGGTTTTAGCCACAGGATTACTCCATTATTTGTTAACAAATGCATTGATCACTAGCCAAAGAAAAATTGAACATCAGGGGATTGAACTAGACATAGTAATTCCGGACATCAAAACATTGGAAAAAGATCAAAAAAAGACGTTATTAATTTGCATACCAAAATCGTCAGACATCAACATAATAAATGAAAAAATAAAACTATTAGAAAAAATCCAACATGAAAAAGAAAACATTTGGTTAGTTCTATCAAAAAACATACCAGTTGC
>JAOUNB010000089.1 GCA_029881195.1 Candidatus Nitrosopumilus sp. | reverse complement strand
TCAATAAGTGGTACTAGTCCTCCGTCAGTTTTTGTTGGTTCTTATAATTATCCCAAAGTCTTTGTTGGACCATTGGTTCCTCCCGTTCATAGTGATACCAGTTTGTTTGACAGTCCTGAAAGATGGAAAGGAAAATCCTTAGAGGATATCGTTAATTTTAGATTAAACTTAGTTCGTGGCATACAAAAAATTTCAATTGATCAGACTGAAGGAAAATACATAGAAAATCTTCAGGAAGTTGCAATGTCTTCAAAACCAATCGACTCTGATCTGACATTTGAAAAATCAACATCATCTCATATTTCTCTTGATGGTGAAAGCGCACCTTTTGGTCCAATTGGTGTTATTAATTCTGCAAAATTTTCAGGAAGCACTTCTGATAAATCAATTGAAAAAACATTCTATGATAAAGATCTGAAAGCACAAGATGCGGTTTTGAAATTATATAATTCTGGTATTGAAATTTCAAAAATCCAAAAATGTTTCAGTATTGGAATGCTAGGGCAAAAAAGAAAAATGGTGCCAACTAAATGGAGCATTACTGCAACTGATGATATCATCTCGAAATTTCTTGCAGATGAAGTTTTAGATTATGACCTTATTGATTCGTGTAGAATTTTTAGATATGATCATTTAGGGAATATTTTCGTCGTTGTTTTGTTTCCTCATAGGTGGATCTATGAAATGATTGAGGCATGGCAATCTAATGGTATTTTGGGATTTGGTTCTGATTGTGAGGACGCACGAGGAATTGACCATCCTCCTGCAATTTCTGGTGCATATTTTGCAGCCAAATTGGGGGTTTTGGAATATTTGGTAAAAAACCAAATTCAAGCTGGTGTTGTAATTTTGAGAGAAATAAGGCCTGAATATGCAATCCCTGTAGGAGTTTGGCAAGTTCGTGAGGGTATTCGTGAAGCAATGAAACAAAATCCAACGTTTGCAGATAATTTCGATGATGCGCTATCTTTTGCTGTAAATACGATGAGTATCAGTAAAACAGAATGGCTTGCACATGGGAATATTTTACAATTGATGATGCAGAAAACAATATCCGATTTTTTTTAAATGATTTTTCATTGATAACAAATCTCAGGTGTATAGGTTAACAATTGTTTATAATGTTAACCCAGAGAATAAATCCATCCGTTCTATATCATACTCATGGAAAACATCAAAAAATGTCCTTGTTGTGGACAGGAAAAGATCCCTTTCAAGTTAGGAATATGTGTTTGTGGAAAACAGGTGGGCAACATACAGTATGTAAAAAATTCACATGAGTTTGCATCTAATTATTATTCATTTCTTGGGATAAACAATAATCCACAGAGAACGAGATTTGAACCCTCAGATTGAGCATATGATGCTGAATATGAATCTAAAGTTTCTCTCCACAGATTATTCGTGCTCATATATACAATTCATAATTAAATGACTTCCATATTCTCATTCTTGATTTTTAATTATTAATTGAAATAACAAAATGAATCTATATTCTTGATGGCCACAAGACAACCAAAAATTCTTGTAGATATTCCCGTACAATTAGCATCTATAATTAAGCAACCAATCACAATTCCCCCTAATGCTAGCATTCTTGATGCACGAGATATTCTGATTCGTCATAGAATCGGAAGACTCGTTGTTGAATTCGATAAAAAACCAGTTGGAATTGTAACTGAGAAGGATGTCTCAAGAAGTATTTCTATTTTCAGCGGAAAACCAATTGCAAAAATCCTCATTCGTGATATAATGTCAAAAGATATTGTAAGTCTACAACCTGAAGCATCAATTTATGATTGTGCAAAATTAATGCAAAAACATGGAATTAGTTCCATTATTATAAAAAATTCTAAAGGGAAACTAGTGGGAGTGGTAACAAAAACAGATCTTGTGTCTGTTTTTCTCATTCAAAGTACTGCGAGGTTGCCAATTTCAAAAATCATGACAAAACATGTCATTACAGTCTCCCCTGATGACTCTATTTTTGAAGTTGAAAGCATTCTTTTAAACAATCAAATTCATAGAGTAGTGGTTACCAAACATAAAACCCCTGTTGGAATAATCACTTATAGAGACTTTGTCCCTGCAAAGACATTTGATTTTCATAAAGAGTTTACAGATCCAGAGGAAAGATCTGAGGTATTTTGGAATTCACACCTCAATGAATTTAACGTAAACAATCTAAGCTATCTGTTAACATTTTCTGCAAAAGACATAATGACTCCAAATCCTTTTTTTGTATCTCCTGATGATGTAGTGTATACTGCTGCTATCATAATGATTAGACATGGGATTAGTGGGCTTCCTGTAGTTCGTGGTAAAAAAATAATTGGCATAGTTACAAAATCTGATATTGTTAATGTGATCGCATCCAAAGGGAAATCCTGAAATTATATAGATTGATTTTCATAGATGGGAATTTTGCTTGAGTTATTAATATCTCTAGTATTTCTTCCAAAGTGTTGAAACATGCAAAAGAATTCATGAATACGCCGAGAACTATAAAGTATGAGTCTAGCTTGGCAGATGTTTTAAAAAAGATAATCGATGAAAAAAAAAGTAGACTGTTGGTAACAGAAAATGGAAAAATCACTGGTCTTGTATCTGAAAAAGACTTGGGAATCTTTCTCTTTACTGACACTACTGAGAGAAAACTTGATGAGATTCCATTATCTGAAATTATCAAAAAAATAATCAGCGTTGATGAAAAAACTGGGATTAACAAATGTGCTCAACTAATGATAACTAACGAAATCGGCTCTTTGGTTGTAACTAGTAGTGATGAAGTTGTTGGCATTATTACAAAAACTGATCTTATTCGATATTTTACTAAGCTAGAATCACAAAAAATTGTAGGTGAGTACATGTCTCCATATTATGCATGGCAATACTCTGATGCTCCACTGTACAAGGTTGTGTTGAAAATGATTGACGAACGAATTTCTAGAGTAGTTTTACGTGATCATGAGGAGTTTCCTGTTGGAATTGTGACATTCAGGGATTTGTTTGATTTAGCGTTATCTCTGGGAAATAAAGAAGATGTACTCGATAATACGGATCCTTTGATATCAGTAATATTTCCGAGAAAAGGATTCATTTCAGAATCTGGATTTGGTGGTAGTACAAAAATTAATGAAATAATGAGTGAACATATTGTCTCTGTAAACTATGATGATGATCTACTAAAGACTGCAAAATTGCTTTTGGAGAAAAATATCAATGGTGCTGCAGTCTTGTCCAGACATGGAAATATTATTGGAATAATCAGCAAAACTGACATTGTCCGGGCTTTGGCCTTTTTGCTATGATGTTACTTGTATACAAATCCATGTTCCAAACGCTTAATTTTGCATGTGTTTAGGGTGTATCCATGATAAATCCGGAACTAATGAAACTGCTTGAAACTAGTGATGTTTTGGATGTATTGAAGGATTCTGTATTATACCAACTACAAAAAATTCACAATGTACAGAGAACAAATGAAGGTCGAGATTGGTATGATGAACTCCCTGAAATTGTGAGAGGGAAATTTGATAGCTACAAAGAAGATTATCAATACCTTTCTCAAATTCTAAAACTGGAATCGGACCAAATTAGGACTGAAATGAATAAAGGCTACTATTACTGGCGACTATTGCGCTCAGCATGCCACACTTATAGAAATGATCTAATAGAGTATGATCAGCAATTGAGTCATGAATTCAATCTGCAAGAAACTGAAGCTATATCTGACAATGCTGTTCTAAATGATTCTATTGGAATTTTAGATCTGCATGCAATTGAAAAATAAGTATTGAATCTTTTTATGAGAATACTTTGTGTGAATATCATGGAATTAAAATCAGAAAAGTCAATTAAAGAATATCTGAAGACATTATCTGATGATATAATAATCAAATATTATCTTGATGTGGAGTATAGCCCCTTTCCTATTTTAGTCATTGAAGAATACACCAGACGATTCAAACGTAAAACTAAAGATGAAATCATAAGAGATCTTAAAACTCAGGCCCATTTTGCTAAGAAAAAAACTAGAGACTTTGGCAAAATGGCAAAAAAACATCATCTTCTTGATGATATTACCAAAGAAAAATCCGAAGAAATCTTTAACCAAGCAAAGAAAAAAGGATACAAAATAAGCAAAAAAATATCTCTCAAAGGAAGCATTTTAGGCTCAAAACTAAAAAAGAAAACAGGGTCTGGCATTAAATCTGGAATTCAAATGGGAATGCACCTGAAATCTACTTCGAATAAAGATCTTGACTTGTTGAAAAAACTTGGAGACCTCCAAAAGGCTGGAGTAATTACCAATAAGGAATTCTTGGAAAAAAAGAAAAAAATACTTTCTAAAATTTAGAATATGGATTTTACCAATATTGGAATTGGAATTTTTCTAGTGATTATGGGTGTAATCATAATTTTTGTAGGCAATTATTATAGTAAAATAATTGGCATTTTACATGTACTGATTTACTTTATGGCTTCTTTTGTAATTCTGGGAGGTGTGATCTTCATATTTTTTTATGACAGACCAGCGTTGATTTAATTTATTTTGATAAAAATTTGTCTTGACTTGCGGCATGTTCTTTCATAGTATGCTCAATAAATTCAGATTCAATCTTTGTTGTAAATTTACATAACTTGCATTGAAAAATTTTTTGTCTCATCAGTGATTTTGCTCTAGACGCTGCACGAGCCACGGTGAGTGTTAGAATTACTGCAATAATAGTGATAATGATTGCATATGCTAGCATGGGGCCTACTGCATCTGCGGTTCCAAATACT
>JAOUNB010000088.1 GCA_029881195.1 Candidatus Nitrosopumilus sp. | reverse complement strand
CGAGTTTGTATGGCTCTGAATTGAACTGTATTCCAAAAAATCATTCTAACTTAGTTAGAACAGTCTGGTCATATAAGTGAGCGTAATGTCCTAGTTGTATTATTTTGCACATCTCCCTCTTATTATTGATGTTCCAAAACAACAAAAATTCCTTTGAAATTATAAAATACGATCAAAATTCCTATCTATGGTTTTGGAATCTCTCATAATATTTTACCGAACTGATACCGAATTGATAATTGTTGTTCCCGAACTGATAAAAAATATCAGAAAAGTATTGAGAAAACAATATCAAATTACCAAATGGGTTCATCAATCATTCTTAAACCATCAGGGGTTTCTTCAAAACCCATAATTTTTAGAGTTTGTTTAGATGTTGGAGAGTTTTTTTTCAAAATATTTTTTGCAAGTTCTATTCTATCTTCAGGCTTCAAGTGTTGCCCAATTTTATATTTACCACGAATAGTTTGAGGAACAACCTTGATTATGCTAACAGTATCTAACACTCGCATATTTGATTCAATTGGATCATATTGTCCTTCAGGCTGGTATTTTTTCATCAATCCATTAAGTGCAAGTGTTTTTTCATCTCTATCAGATACAAACATCCCAAGTCCCTTTATTACGACGCTAATGTACAGTGTATCTGCAAGTGATGCATTATGAGGATCCTCAAAATAGGAGGGTAAAAATTCTAGTTCCCTGTCTGCTTCAAATCCAACTTTATTATTTTTAGAAATGTTATCTAATTTTTGACCTTTCACATGAGAATGCATGTAAACTACATCATTTAGAAATACAAAATTCATTGGAATGATTTGAGGAAACCCGTTTGTATCAATGCTAGATAGACGACCCACATGTTCTTCATGTAAAAAATCTTTTATTTTCTCATATGAACTCATCTGAAGAATGCCAACTAGTTGCATAAATTATTAAAAACAAATAATATTATAAATCCAGATCATAAAAAATACCTAAAATATAACATAGGTAAAAAATTATTATGGATAATTCCTATCTTGATGAATTAAAAAGTGATTTTGAAAATTATTCTGAACAATTAAAAAAATTAAAAAAGAAACTACTAAAGACAAATTCTGCAGAATTACAATCAAAAATTATTAAGCAGATTGATTCGATTGCAAGCAAAATGGAAAACAATCAAAAACAATCAGTAAAAGTAACCAAATCTAGATTAAAAGAAATGAAGAAAAAATCAAAAAAGAGATCCTATTTTTTCATTTAATTTTTTGGCTATTTTTTTAATGTCTAAAATTTTGTATTCAAGATCTATGCACTCATTTTTTGATTTAGTGACCATAGTAAATGATTTAAAAGTGATCAAAAGTAACAAACATTCTAAAAATTGACTTTTTCCATCCATACTTTTTGTTAATCTAAATTGCTAAATTTAAGAGTAGTACAGAAAAACAGATGAATGAAATTAATGAAGAGTATGAAATTGCCACCCAGAAAGTGCTAGAACTCTTAGAAGAATGGGGTTCAGAGTCAAAATTTATCTGGTTTAGAGAGATACATAGAATTACGGATATCGACAAGGGTTTACTTCGAAATATACTCAATGAATTAAAAAAATCAAAAGAAATCAAAGACATGCATGGGACAAACAACAGAATATTTTTTTGCCTAAAAAAATACTATATCAAATGCAGAGATGTGGAATTTAGATTCAAAGGAAAGGAGATCATGTTAAGGGATGGAAGTAAAACAAAAATAATTCAAGGTTCAACGAATGCTACAGAGCGTACACGAAAAAGATTAGAAAAGCAGAAAAACAAACGTAGAGCCAAGGCGTTTACAAAAGCTAAAAACAAAAGACCTCATAAATCATAAAGAATCTTCAGATTGTCTTCGTGAAAAATTAAATTCAGCACGTTTGAGTTTTGCAGATTCAGCAACATCTTCAGTCATATCATACAAATTATGAAGTTCCACGTTTGGGGTCAATTCATCTTCTTGTTCATCATTCAAATCAAACTCCAGATTTGCCAAGATTTCTACATTTTCGTCTAAAATATCAAGGCATTTTTTAACTGATTCAGGAAATTCATCATCCATAATACATCATTAAAACAGGTAAAGTAAATGATTTTCTATGAGTTATGAGATGGGATTGATTATTGTTTGGCTTTTTCTCGAAGGGCAGGCATTACATGACTTGCAAATTTATCAATCGAGCCAAAGTAGTTCTTACCCCAGAATCTAATGACAAAGTGGTTAACTCCTGCATCCATGAATCGCTCAAATGTAGGAATTATATCTTCGGGAGTTCCAACTGCTGTAGATGAACGTGCTACTTTGTCTGGGATTTTTGTAGCTGCTTCTCTCATTTTTACAATCCAACTTTGATCAGACATGGAGTATTCTGTAAAGTATTTTACAAAATCAAATCCTTCAATTTCTTTTAATCCATGTACCCTCAAAACTTCTGGTTTAAATAGACTGACTTTGACAGCCTCTTTCATTTTTGCCCAAGATTCTTCTGCATCTTCTGAAAAGTATACATCAATATCCAAAGCCATCTGGAAATTATCTTTCTCTTCCTGAGTTCTATTATGTTTATCCATTGCACCTTCGATTTGTTTTTTATGATCCTCAAATAATTCAGGAGTGTAACCTATAGGCAGCCAACCATCACCAAGCTTTCCTGTCAATTCCAATGTTCTCTTACCACCTGACGCCATGTAAGTTGGAGGTCGAGGCTTTCTAATTGGTGGTGCTTGTAAACATGCACCTTCTAATTTATAATATTTTCCAGAATAATCAACAGTATTGTCTGGAGTAGAGTCATACAATGTATGAATAACTTCAATTTGTTCTTCCCATTTTGAAACTGGTTTTTCAAATGGAATGCAAAATTCTTTTAGATTTTGAGCTTCACCTGCACCTATTCCAAGTATTGCCCTGCCTTTTGAAACTCTATCAAGAGTAATCGCTGCTAGTGCAATATTAGAGGGATGTCTTCTAATTGCATCAGTAACACAAGTTCCTAATTCAACATTGTTTGTAACAGCAGCTATTGCCGATAACATAACCCAGGGATCTAACACAGTGGCATTTTTCCATTGTGGGACATTGGTATGATCCATATAGAAAATAGAGTCATATCCAGTTTTATCAGCAAGCATACAAGCTGTTAAAATTTGATCTTCAGTATAACCAGCTCTTGCGACATTTAATCCGTTTTGAATGCCAAATTTGAGTTTTTTTGAAGCCAAGTACAATTACCATAGAGTATTAGCATAAAAAGTTTCATTAAGCTGCCAATTTCGCAGTTTTTCAAGAAAATAGAAAAAAGATAAAAAAAATTTGAATTTTTTACAAATTACCTGCTTTGATGTCTTCAAGACATTTAACGACGTCGTTTTTGGATATTGGAATAGGGTTTGGATCCAAATGTCCTTTATCAGTCATTACAACATCGGCAGCTTCAGAAACATCGGCTTTGAGTTCTAATTTGTCAAAACCAAGTTTTTCCATAGCTTCTTTGAATCGATCATAGAAGATTGACTTGTTATGCTTGTGTGCAACGGTAGTACAAGATGACAAGGAATAGCCATGAGGTACGCCTTCATTTGAGAACACATAAGACAATGCATGTCCTAAAGTTGTAGAGCAATTTCCAAATCCCATTCCAGACAACATAGAACCATAGGGGTAGTTTTCTGGTTTGTCATTCATTATTGCATCATAGAGAATCTCAAATGCTTGTTTACATAGAGTTCTAGTCAAGTCATTACCGAGTTTGCTATCAAATCCCTCAGTAGCTTGAGCACATGCATCACAAACAGAATTTTTGATGACTTGTTCTGGAGTACCATCCATAAAATATGAATCGACTACAGCCATGTCAGCTAAAAATCTATCTTCGTGTAACAATTTCTTTTTTCCATCAAATTTTAGAACGCAATAAGTTGTCATTTCAGCTCCAGTTCCAAAGGTAGTTGGGATTAAGATTTTTTCTTTTTTCATCTCAGGTGCAGCATACTTTACTACATCCATTGAACTTCCCCCACCTAGTCCAATTAGGACAGATGGATCTTTGTCTTTGAATTGTGAAATCACAGTATTGACATCATCAATTGATGGTTCAGGTTTCACTTGATCATATAACAGATAATCCTTGATTCCCATTTTTGCCAACCATTTATCAGAAAGCTCTGGTGGAACAGTTGTTACAACTAGGGCATTTTTTGGATACTCTGTTTCGCCAAGTGCGTTTTCTCCAAAGTTGATAACTTTTGGAATTCGTACTGTGTGCATAAATCAAAGGCATCATTGATTATTATTATATCTTGCATTCCTGAGTTTCAGTATGATTATTCAAAATTTTAAAGAATTGGCAACTACAGATAAGAAAAAAGATTGTCTTGAAATTTTAGAGGCGGGGCTCCAAGCAGCAGATCCTCAAAACATCATTCCAAAGTATGTCTCATCAAATAGAATTAAGATAAATGATAAAGTGTTCAATATTGGAAAATTTTCAAACATCTATACTGTAGCATTTGGAAAAGCAGCAGATTCCATGACAAGGGCATTAAATGCAATAGTACCCATAAAAAGTGGAATCATAGTAATTCCTAAAGGTTCCAAATCAAAAATAAAAGGAAAAAAGTTCCAGATTTTCAATTCCAGACACCCCCAACCGGACAAAACAAGTGTAAAAGCAGCAAAAGAGGTCATGAAATTTATCCAAAACAAACGAAGAGATGAATTAATCATTTTTCTTGTTTCAGGGGGAGGATCCTCGCTTCTAGCAATGCCTGACGAAATCACTCTAGATGACAAAGTGCATGTCACAAAAGT
>JAOUNB010000087.1 GCA_029881195.1 Candidatus Nitrosopumilus sp. | reverse complement strand
TGCTATAGCAGAAGCAACGGGATCAAAAGCCAAAATAAATGGCAAAGTCTCAGGCAGTGCCGAGTAAATCATAATCATATTTTGAATTTATATTAAATGCAATTCTTTTATCATCTATTATGATATAATTCGCCTCTAAATTTTTTAGAGAAGATATTTTTTTTGAATTTACCAAAGAAATTCCAGTGTAATGACATATTTCATCATTGAAATTTACCTGATAGTTGGATTCAAGTCCAAGTGAAGATAAAAAATTTTTAGTTACAAGAATACTAACCCATATTTTGTGAGAGTTATACTGATTAACGATTTTTTGAACTATATCTTCATCAAGTAAAGGTAAATCACCAGAAGTAATCAAAACTGCATCATCTATTGATTTTAACACTAAATTTAGATCTTCAACATAATCAATTCCAAGTGTATCAAAAATTTCAACATTGTTTTCTTCTAGCAATTTTTTTGTTTTAGGAGAATTTGTACTAGTAACTGCTAAAATTTTTGAAAAGAGATTTGAGTTTCTTAATGAATCAATTACATGAAGTATTATAGGTTTTTTGTATTTAAGTAAAAGTTTTTCTTCATCTAAATTCATGCGAGTGCCTTTACCACCGGCCATAACAATGCCAATCATATTGACACAAACACCATCAGAGATGCCAATCTTGTAAGTTCATTTGATGCACCAAGCACATCACCAGTTATTCCACCAAAACTACGAGTAGATATGAATAGAAGAAAAATAGTTAGGATGACAACTACTACGAGCATCAATAATCCAGTAACTTCACCAATAACTATTACTGGAATAAGCATTATTACAAATGCAATAGTTAGTTTTTTCTTGTCTTTCATCATTTCTACAAAAAGTGAATTTGAGCCTAAGGATGCTGAATTCCCTAGACTTGCCATCAATACCATTGAGAATTTTGCTAAAATTTCACTAATCAAAATCGCTTTAAACAAATCAAATCCACTAGTAAGAGAAATTGTAATTACTAGACTAATTAGATATAAGACTATCCCGACAATTCCTGCAGAACCAGTAGAAAGATCTTTCATTGCTTTCAGTTTTTTATCTCTACTTCCTTTCACCATTAGTCCATCAGCAAAATCAGATAAACCATCTGTATGGTGAATTCCTGTTACAATTGCAATAGAAGATACTACCAATAAACTAACCAATAATGGATCTAAAAAGAAAGATAAACCAAATCCAAAAGTTCCAACTAAAAGCCCAATTGCAATTCCAACAATAGGAAAAAGATACATGTATTTTGCAATATTTTCCAAAGTTGCATTTGATGAAGGAAATATTGTCAGAAATGAAAAAACAGAGCCAATTTCTTTAAGCATGAATCCACCATCCAATTAATGATAAAGTAGTAATGATTGGAACAGAAATAAGTCCAAAGAAAAGAATCGAAGTAAGTTTCATTATTGTTATTGCAGAGATCACGTGTTCTTTTGTTAGTGTAATTTCTCCATCACCCAATTTGTAGTGATTTATTTTTTCAAATTTAGTTTCTAGGGCTCCTGCAAGTGCTGCCATCGGATATCCAGCATTAGGACTTTCAGTTTTTTTGCCATCACGAATCATTATTGTGTATGATTCTCTCCAATTATAATGCAATAAAGCAGCTGAAAATATCATAATCAACCCAGTAAGTCTAGATGGAATATAGTTTAAAATGGTGTCACAAAATGCAGTAAACCAACCTATATTTTTGAAAAGATCTGTTTTATATCCTATCATGGAATCTGCAGTGTTGATTACTCTATAAACAAATGCTCCAGATAAACCAAAAATGGAAAAATAGAACAAAGGTCCAGTAATTCCATCTACTGTATTTTCACTAATGCTCTCCATCACGCCTGAAATAACGTGATTTTTGCCCAAATTCTTAGTATTTCTCTTAACTATCATAGATAGATTTGTTCGAGCCTTATTGAGGTCATCTTCATCAAGGGATTCTAGAACTTTGTTGGTGTGTTTTTCCATACCTCGAATAGCAATTGTGGTTTTTAGTAACAATCCACCAATAATTATAGATACAACTATTGATATGAAATCAAAAGGGATCATAGATATTCCAGCATTCAAAATCAAAAGTAATGAAATTACAATAAGAGAGGGAATAATGATGATGAAAATGCCTGCAGTTTTTTCAATTATAGGATTTTGGTTTTTTGCAATAGGTGTCAGTATTGCAATTAATTGTCCTATCCATGCAGTAGGATGATACCTGTTTTTAGGATCACCTAATGTTAAGTCAATAAAAATTGCAATACCAATGACAAATATAGATTCTAAGATCATTTTATGATTCTCTCGATTGATTTAATATCCATATTTGATTTGACCGTTTTTGCCAATCTGTTTAATTCGTCATCAATTTTTAAAATATTTTTTCTAGTCCAAGCAATTTCTTTGGATTTTACATTAAGAGAATCTTCTTCGGGTAGATTTAATGTTATTAATGGAATGGTTCCGATAACAGGAATATTTGTCATTTTTTTGAGTTTTTGAATTCCGGGTTTTAACATGTTAAGATCTCCTCTAAATTTATTAAATACAAAACCTTTCACAAGTTTTTGATATTTTTTTTCAATCAAAGCCATTGTACCTACAATACTTGCAAATGAGCCACCTTTATCGATATCAGATACAAGTAATACAGAAGCATTAGCTTTTTTTGCTATTTTCATATTTGCAATATCAAATTTTTGTAAATTGATTTCAGCAGGTGATCCTGCTCCCTCTAAAATTACTAAATCATAATTTTTCTGTAAAGTTTTCAATGATCTTGTTGCAATCTTAATTCCTTCAGAATTTACAAATTTTGTATAGTAATCTTTTGCATGCATCTTTTTGTAGCGTTTTCCATTTAGACATACAATGCTATTGTAATTCCCCACAGGTTTTAGTAAAATAGGATTCAAATCAGGTGTAATTTCACAGCGAGCACCAATTGCCTGTATAGCCTGAGCACGAGAAATTTCAAATGTAGGTGTAATATATGCAAAATTTGACATATTTTGGGATTTGAATGGTGCTACATTGTATCCTTTATCTGAAAAAATTCTGCAAAGCGCTGCTACTAATGTTGTTTTTCCAGCACCAGAAGATGTTCCTTGAATCATTATTGATTTCATGTAACATTCTCCAATGCTTTAACCAGTTTTAGATTATCCTTATGAGATTTCACAGCAATTCGAAAATAATGATCATTTAATCCTCTAAAATTTTTACAATCACGAATTAAGATCTTGTGTTTTAGTAATTTTTTTTGTAATTGTGTGGAATTATGAATTGTTTTAATCAAAACAAAATTGGTAGAAGAATCATAACATTCAAAATTATCTAATTTATCAATTTTATTTATAAGATAGTTCAATTCTTTTTTAATCACTGATTTTGATTTTGTTAAATGAGATTTATCTTTGAGAGAAATTTTTGCTGCATCTTGTGCTAGAGAATTAACACTCCATGGAATTTTTATTTTCTTTAAAATTTTTACCATTTCTTTTGATGCTGCAGCATAACCAATTCTTAATCCAGGAAACCCAAATGATTTAGTCAAAGAGCGTAAAACAAAAAGATTATCAAATTTTTTTACATATGAAATAATTGATTCGTTTGATTCAGGAACAAGTTCAATAAAACATTCATCAACAAATACAAAAGAAGAAAGTTTTTGTGCTCTTTGAATTATTTTAAGTATATGTTTTTTTGATAAAAGTTTTCCTGTAGGGTTATTAGGATTACAAATAAAGACACATCCATTTTTTGGGATTTGTGAAATGAATAAATCAACATGTTTAGATAAGTTAAATGTTCTAAAATAAGATATTTTACTATTGTTTAGTTTTGCCGCTGTTTCATATTCTTGGAACGTAGGAATAGGAATCAATACTTTTTTTTCTGATAGAAACGCAAAGCAAAAATTATAGATTATCTCGATTGCACCATTACCAACTATCAGGTTAGATTTTTCCAAGTGTGTGTATTTTTTTAGGCTAGAAACTAATTCTGATGAATCTAAATCAGGATAGTTTTGAATAGTGTTTAAATTTTTTTTGATGGTTTTTTTTACAGAAATAGGAATTCCAAGAGGATTGATGTTAGAACTAAAATCCAATATTTGTGGATCAGAATTTTTTAAAGAATTTCCACCTCCATGAATCACTGGAACATGTTTAATAATAGAAGATTTTGTTCTTATTTTCACAGTTCCAAATAGAATTAGACGATTTAGAATGTTGTGATAATTCAGAAAACGATTATTAATTGAAAGGTACATGTTACTTTATTATGGTTAAAAAAAGAGTTGCAATCATTGGAGTCACAGGTTCTGTTGGTCAAGAATTTGTGCAGTCATTAAATAACCATCCATGGTTTGAGGTGACCCAAATTGCAGCATCTGAGCGTTCTGCAGGTAAGAAATACCTAGATGCAATAAAGGATACAAGTGGAATTGTTGCGTGGGATGTTGGTGGAGAAATCCCTGAGTATATCAAAGAAATGACAGTAAAGTCAGTCGATGAATTAGATGTGTCTCAACTAGATTTGGTGTTCTCTGCAGTAGAATCAGAAGCTGCTAGAGACATTGAGACTAAAATGGCAACTGATTTGCCTGTGATCTCAACTAGTTCTGCATATAGATATGAAGATGATGTGCCGATATTAATCCCAGGAATTAACGATGAGCAAACAGAATTACTTGATATTCAAAAAAAGAATAGAAATTGGAAAGGCTGGATAGCACCTTTACCAAATTGTACAACAACAGGTTTAGCAATTACACTAAAGCCATTACTTGAAAAATATGGCGCAAAAAAAGTTATGATGACATCAATGCAAGCAATTTCAGGTGGTGGGAAGTCAGGTGTATCTGCAATGGGAA